>JBDNBT010000105.1:0-6481 GCA_039767755.1 Sulfurovum sp. | reverse complement strand
CTTTTAGCTAGTCATGGTATTCAAGTAAAATAGATTTATAATCTATTTTACTAATACTTTTAAAACATCTTCAAAGTCACCGTGGATAAACTTTGAAGATTCATTAATCATGATATTAAACTTAGAATCAAAACCTTCAATCATCATATTATTTTTATCAAAAAATATTCCATTTTCTTCATAAACTTTATCATCACATTGAGAAGTTTTTTCAACAACAGTTCTGTTATCATTTGAGTATATATAAATCTCTTTTTTTAAAGCTACACCATAACCTATTTCAAATACTGTTCCACTATCTGGCTCATTATGTCTAAAATTATTCATATTAGCTATTACTATATCACATTCATCAAGCATTTTTATGTTTTCTGTATAAATATCATTTCTAATGTTTTTATTAGACTGATTGAAATCCACATCTCCATCAAAAGGTATTAGTCCCTTAAATCCATACAAACTACATAGTTCTTTTTTTTCATTTAAATCTTCTATTGCATTTTTTAAAAACACATCGAAACCTGCAATATATATTTTCTTCATTTTATTCCTATACATTTTTAAAATTATTATATCTTTTCTCGAACATATTTAAAATTACACTAAACATAAACTATTCTTTAGAGATTTCAATTGCAACTCTTAAAAAGCCAGTTAAAGCAATATTATCAAAACATAGAGTTTTTTCTACATTTTTCTTTGCAATATTTAGATTATGTGAATAATTTAAATAAAACTCATAAGATGGTTTTGGTGTATACTTATATTCCTCTATTTCCAGATACTTAATTATGTTCTTTGTTGTCGTAGGTTTTACAAAGTAATTCTTCTTCCTATTTAAATAATAAGGAACTGTAGTTACAATTGTCCATTTTGCAAGTTTATATTGCTCTAAAAACTCCACTAAACCTTCAAAACCATTCTTTTTATTTCCATATAATAATTCATATATTTCTATACTTAACATATCCTTTTCATATGTATTCAAACTTTTAATCATATCTTTTAGTTTTAATTTATCAAATAAAGATACTAATACTGACTTTTGTATTATTTTAGAGAAGTTATCAACAACTAAATTAGGATTAGAAAAGTTTTCTTTTTTTAGATTTTCTTTGGTAAATTCTGAAAGTTTGAGTGGATTGAAGTTCTTCATAGTAGGAAAAAAAACACCATCCTCAAAACCTTGAGGATAAGCGTCTAAAAACTCTGCTTCAAGTTCTTTTAGTTTTTTAATATTCATTTAAAAGTTTTTTATAATATCTTCATAAACTTTAGTTAAATCTTCAACTTCTTTAACAGTAGTTCTTTCACCTGTTGAGTGAATCGTATCATTTTTCACACCAAATTCAATAGCTTCAATACCAAAACTACCAAAATATCTAGCATCACTAGTTCCACCAGCTGTTGAATGTTTAGTCTCAACTCCCGTTACTTTTAATATAGACTCTTCCATAGCTTTAACTACTTTAGATTCTTTGTTTGTAACAAAAGGAAATGACCCTTGAGTAGTTCTAAACTCATACTCTAAACCTTCTAAGTTAGAATGAATAAACTCTTCTACTGACTCTCTAGTAGTATTTGTTGAATTTCTAACATTAAACATAAGTTTTAATTCATTTGGGGTTACATTTGTAACTTCCATACCACCTCTTATATCTGTAATTACCATTTTTGAAGGAGAAAAATATTCATCCCCATTATCCAGATTGTGTCCAGCAATTTTAGGTAATATATCAGCAAAGTTATGAACAGGATTTATACATTTTTCAGGATAAGCAGCATGTCCTTGCTTACCTTTTATAGTTATATATCCATTTATACTTCCACGTCTTCCAACTTTAATAGCATCACCAAATATATCTTCACAAGTTGGTTCTGCTACAACTGCATATTGAGGAACAAAGTCTATTTCTTTTAAATGCTCAAGCATTTTAATAGTACCGTACGTACCCTCACCTTCTTCATCACTTGTCATTAAAATACTTAATGTACCATCGAAATTTGTAGCGTGTTTACATGCGTATAAAAAAGCAGCATCACCACTTTTCATATCTTGAGTTCCACGAGCTGTTATAACACCATCTATTACTTCAGCTGCAAAGGGATCAATATCCCAATTTTTCCCAGGTGGTACTACATCAATGTGACCAGCAAAACATAAGTGTTGAGGGTTGTCGTTGAATTTTTTGTAATAAAATCTATTTTTTACGCCTTCCATATCAAAACTAATACATTTCCATGGTTCACCTAAATACTCTTCTATGAAATCAAATGCCCCATCATCATCTGGTGTAACTGATTTAAATCTTAATAATTTTTGAAATAATTCTATAATTGTCATAAAACATAATCCTTTATATGCACAATTGTAGCAAAATGAAGTTTTAATTTTGTTATAATTAAATAAATAATTAAAAAGGATATATTATTAGTAAATTAGAAAAATCATTTTGGTACGTTTTAACTATATTTATTGTTTATGTATTAGTTGGATTTAAACTAATATCATACATAGCAAATGACCAAATTATAAAAAACATAGAAGAAAATTTAAATGCTAAAGTATCAATTAAAAGACTAGAATTTAATCCTTTTGTTTTTAAAGTAGAAATAGATGAATTAGAAGTAAAAGACTCAAAAAAATCTTATATCAGTATAAATAAAGTGATTTTAGATGTTGAATTATATGAATCAATAAAGTCTAAGACCTTATTGATTAATGAGATATCAGTAGATAAATTAAACGTAAATATAGCACAAAACAAAGAAGAATTTGACTTAATTAATCTAGTAAAACAAAAAAAAGTTGAGCAGGAAGAGACACTAGATACACAAGAAAACAATTTAGCCTTCATCTTAAAAAACTTTACACTAAAAAACTCTAAAATAAATTTTCTAAAAGACAATGACTATAAAATAGTAATTTCAAATATAAACAACACCCTAACAAACCTAAGTAATTTAAGTAGTGTCAAGAAAGATGCAAAAAATATTTTAAACTTTAATATAGATGAAAATACAAATTTTAAAAGCTTTACTTCAATTAAGAACAAAGAATTTAAAGAGTTTGAAATAAATTCAAATCTAGATATTTCTAAAATAGACTTAAAGAAACTTGCATACTACAAAAAAGAATTATTAGGCGATATTAAAATATACTCAATTTTTTTAGATACTAAAGTGAACATAAAATACAAAACACAAAATAATGAATTAGTAGTTACTACAAAAGATACGAATATTACCAATATAGATCTAAGTAAATCTTCAAATATTGAATTTAAGGCAAATAGTCTTTTTCTAGATAGTAGTGAATTTAATATGAATAAAAATAAACTAATCTTAGGAGATATAAATCTAAACAATAGTGATATTTCTTATGTACATGAATACAATTTAAAAGAAGATGTACAAAAAGATGATACGAATGTAAAGGCAAAAGAAACAGCTAAAGAAAATGAATTCATTTTAATTAGTAAAGAAATAAAAATAAATAATACAAATTTAGATTTTGAAGATAAAACACTAAGTACAATTCCATTTAAAACAAATATAGAAGAACTAAATGGATTTATTTCAAGTATAAACACAAGAGAGCATATTATATCAGATCTAAAACTGGAAGGTGATATAAACAAATATGCAAAAGTAAACATAGATGCAAAAGTAAATTTAAATGACGTAAAAATATTAAGTGATATAGACCTTAAAATACAAAACTTAGCCATAAATGACTTTACACCTTACTCAAGACAATTTATAGCACAAGACATAGATGACGGAAAGTTAGATGTTGATTTAAAATACAATATTAGTAAATCAAACTTAGATGCTAAAAACAATATAATTATTAAAGAAATAGTATTAGGTAAAACTCATGAAATAGATGGTGTGGATACATTGCCTTTAAGTATAGCAATAGCACTTCTTGAAGATTCAAATGAAGAAATAGAAATAAATCTACCTGTTACAGGAAATCTTAACAATCCTGAGTTTTCTGTGGCACCTATCATATGGAAAGCCTTTACAAATTTAATACTAAAGGCAATCACAGCTCCATTTTCACTACTTGGTAGTATATTTGATTTTAATGATGATGAAATAAATAAAGTAGTATTTAATTTAAATGAAACAAAAATTTCACCCATACAAAAAGAACCGCTTGATAAACTTGTAAAAATATTGACAAATAGACCAAACATGGCTTTAGAGTATTCTTATATTTATAGTTCTGTGTTAGAAAAACAGGAAATAATTGAAGAAAAATATAAAAAGTTTTTAGAGCTTAAACCTAAAAGTCAAACATTAAAAGAGTATTTACTACACGACTATAAAAAGTTTAAAGTAAATGATGAAAAATCATATGATGAACTAATGAAAAAATATGAAAATACAGAAAAAGAGGAAGCCAAAGATAAAAAATTAGTAGAATTTTTAAAGAAGAATTATAAAGAAAATATAGAAGTAAAAACTCAAGACTATGAAGAATTAGCTATAAAAAGAGCTCAAAATATAAAAACATATTTACTAGAAAACAAAGTAAAAAATGAACAAGTAAAAATAAATGAAGAGTTTTTAGATGAATCTTCTGAAAAAGAAACAATTATAATAAACTTTAAAGTAAATAGCATATAAAATATCACTTTTAATTATAATTAAATTATAAGGATATATTATATGAAAAACTTTTTTTACTTTGTAATTATAGTAATATTTATAGGTGTTGGGATTGGTGTATACGAACAAATCTCAAAAAAAGGAAAAAACTTTAAAAGACTAGATTGCCATAAACAAACTACTACATTTGAAAGAATTTATTTTGAAGAACCTTCAATAAAAACAGCAATTTCAAATATTGAAACAGGTAACTATAATATTGTTTCTAGAATAGAGTTTTCAAAAATAATGGAAAGTAAGCTAACTGGTAAAATCACAGTTAAAGAACTAGATGATATGTTAAATGATGCAATTTCAGATTATAAAACTGATGCAAAAAATACATCTGGAACTAAAACTGTAATTGATTATTATTTCTATGAAAATGACAAAGCAGACACAAATAAAAAGAACGAAAATGCAAAAAAATATGCTGGTTATTTAATGTTTGATTTTAAATACAATAATAGGCTAATATACAAGATTCAAACAGATTACATGAATGAAGATGGTAGTGATATATCACAAAGAATGGATTGTGTGATTCAATCATTTACATCAATTAATAAAGGAAAATAATGGAAAAGAAAATATTTAAAGAAAAGTACCATATATTTGAAATCGAATATAAAAAAAGTGAACTAAATTTTAGTACAGTTGATGAGATAATAGAATCTCTAAAAGCTAAAATTGAAAATCATCCAGTTATCTCTTATATCGCAACTTTTGATCAATATAAACATACATCATCTTTAGAAGGTGGAATAGTTAACCCAGTTATAAAAGCTGCAAAAAACATTGTATTTTGTTTTGGTAAAGAATTACCAACACCTGAGGTTTTAGCTGTTAGACCTAGAAGTATTGGTGTATGTGAATTAGAGGATAGTTTCGTTGTTAATTACATGGAAGCTCCAAACGAAATGGCAAATCAAACTATGGAAAAATTTATTTTATCTTTGAACAAATCTTAAACTAAAATAGGTTAAAACTTATTTTAGTTTAGATTTTAATCTACTTTCAAACCTTAGATACTAAAGCTTTATAACTTTAGCTCCAAATCCACCCATATGTGCAGGTGCATCTTCAAAGCCTCTAATTTTTGGATGTACTCTTAAGTACTCTTTTACAGCATAAGCAAGTTTTCCTGTTCCAATACCATGGTAAACTAACACTTCATCAAATCCTGCAATTAAAGAATCACTTAAAAACTTATCTAAGTTATCAATAGCTTCTTCTCCCCTTTGACCATGTAAATCAAGTTTTATGTGTCCTGAATCAGGTTTTTGTACTTTAATTGTTGCTTTTTTTGATGGAGTTTTGATTTTTGGTGGATTACCACTTCTTTGTAAATCAGCAATTAAAACTTGAACCTTCATACCTTGGTCATTTTCAATAAATGCTTTTTTACCTTTTATAGATAGTAATACACCTTTTGTATTTCTATATTTAACTCTATCCCCTACTTTTAAGTCCTCAATTATTTCTTGTACTTTATTAGTTTTTATTTCACTTGCTTTTTGGTGGGCTACATTTAAATGTTGATGCGATTCTTTTACTAATTTTGCTTTAATAGCTTTTTTAGCTTCATTTCTAGCATCTTTGTATTCTTTATGAAGTTTTGATTTTTCAGAATAAATATGTTCATCTAATTTTTCTTTTTCTTCTTTAAGATTATTATTTAATCTTTCCATTCTTTTGATTTCATCATCAAGTTTGGCAATTTTTTCTTGATAATCTTTTTCTAAAGAACTACTTCTTTCAATAAGTTCATTTAATCTATCTTTATCATCACCATATACTTCTTTAGCTTTTTTTACTACAT
>JBDNBT010000104.1:0-3963 GCA_039767755.1 Sulfurovum sp. | reverse complement strand
GAAGCATTAAACTTGAGAGCTGATCTTGATTACAATCTAAGACAAATATTTTTTAATGATTACATTAATACTAAATCTATTAATGAGATATTTTTAGGAGATCAAGCAAAAACTTTATCAAATAGTATTGATAAAATTAAAAGAGCAAAAGCACAGAATGCTGCATTTCATAGTGTATATAGCCCAACATATGATAAAGACTTGGGTGTAAATCACGCTACAGAAAATATAAACTTTATTGCCTTTGATGAACCATTAACTGATTCATCATTTACAAATCAATCTATACAAGAGGCAGATGCTCAAATGTATATGACAACCAAAGCATTTAGACACTTCTGGTTTGGTTTAGGTAAATTATCTCCAGCTCAAGCAGCTGTTTTAGATAAAATAGAAAACGGTGAAAAAATTACAAGTACTGATATTTTTGGTGATAATAAAACAAATGGTATAGTTGATTCTAATGGTATGCTAAACTCTAAAAAGTTTGTTTATGCAGATGGTTCAACTTTTATTAAGATGTCTGGATTTGTATTATCACCTGAGTTTACTTCAATTGATACAGGTGAAAGAGTTACAGCTTCAGATGGTATAACTCAAGTACCTGTGTGGAAAGCTAATCCTGCTAGAGTAAAACTTCATAATTTAAGAATGAAGATGGAATCATTAGAGCAAGAAAACAATAGTGTTTCTATTGCTGCTCCTAAAAGTGCTTCTAAGATGCTTAAACAAAACTTGTTTACTATAGATGAGGTAACAGAGGGTGAAAGTATTGCAAATCCTTCTATTGTTCTTAATGCTAGATCAATGGGATTACAAGTTGTTAATCCATCTAATAAAGCAAAAATTTCAGAGGTTACTCAGATAAAAGCAATTATAACTTCTGAGCAAAATGATAAAGAGTATGTGGATGCTTTAGGATTAACCGTTGGACAAATCAAAGAAGCATACAATACAGCAGTTAAGAGGAGAGTTACTCTTGCATATAAAGGTAAAAGAAATCTTGTATTTACTTTTGATGGGGCAATGAATGAATTAAACATCTCAAAAGAAAACAATAAGCTTACCCCAAACTTGGAGGCTTTTTTAAAGTATGCAACAAATTCACTGAAAGCAGCAAAATCTAGTAGCAATTTATTAGAATATTTTTCTGTTGATCCTGAAACAAATGAGCAGAACTATAACTTAAATAACCCATATGCAATATCTAAATTTGAACAACTCTTTTTAAGTTATTTCAGTAAGGGTGTACTTCAAGAAAAAATACCAGGTCATGGCTTAGCTTTAGTATCTGATTTTGGAAGTAACATTTATAGAAGAGTATATAGTGTCAATGAAGATGGTACTCCAGATAGAAGCGAAGTTGTTAGAAATAGAGAAGCTATTAAATTAGATGTTGATAACAGATCAGTACAGGATTTAGTTGGTATAAATATACCTGAAGGTGGTATAATTGTAATGGACCGTTTGAGATATGGTTTAAAAGAATATGATGTCAATGGTAAACCAACAGGTCAAAGGTATTCTGAAGCAATGATTCCTGCACATTTTAAAGATGTTATGGACTTTGTAGAAAATAAGGATGGGAAAATCCCTGATGCAATATCTAAAATGTTTGCTGTAAGGATCCCATCTCAAGATAAACATTCTACTATGAATGTTAAGCTTGTTGACTTTTTGCCTTCATACTATGGATCATCAGCAATGTTTTCAAAAGAATTAGTAGAAGTGTCTGGTGCCGACTTTGATATAGATAAAGCATACACACATATTAAAGAATGGTACTTTGACCGTAAGACAGAAGAGTTTAGGGAGTACGGTGCCAAAGAAGGAAGAGAGTATCAGGACTATGTAAATTATATAAATACAAAAGTAAATGAAGATACCATTTATGCTGAGGCTTTAGCATCATTTAAAATTCAAGGTTCTGAATTAGAAGATTCTTACACTGATGCTGAGTTATTAAGACTTAATGATCTTGGTTTAAGTGATAATTCTATAAAAGCTCTTTCTAGATTAGGCTTGCCTAAAACAAAAGAAGAGTACAATGACTATAAAGCTTTGTATGGTGAACCTTATAGTGCACCACTAAACAATAAAATATTAGACTATAGATTTGCCCTTGCTGGTAATGAAAGCATGAAAGACATAGCTGTGCAGCCGGCATCTTTAGATGCAATTGAAGCTGCTTGGGAATTTATGCAACGTGAAGTCCCTGAATACACAGAGACAAAAAGCCAAGCAAATTTAGATGTAGATAATTTATATGGTAAAGCTATTTCATTTAGAAATAACAAAGGTGCTGCAATTGGTAGAGCAGTTTCACCAAATCTATACCTTAGTTTATTAAGTGAATATGGTATTAAATTACCTGGAGAAATGACTTTTATAATAGAAGGTCAACAATATACAGGCTTTGATACATATACTGATAAAATAGATGGTAAAAGAAAACAAGATATTATTTCTTCTATTATCACAATGCTTACAGATAATTCAAAAGAAAATTATGTAGCTAAGTTGGGTATGAATGCGCATGCTGTAGGTGTAGTAACAAATATGGTTGCTCTAGGTGTACCTTTAGAACACTCATTATTATTAGTTAATTCAAAACTTATTAGAGATATATATGAGCAAGCTAATAATAAAGAAACTAAATATGATAAAGGTGTAAGCTCTTTAGTAACAGATAAAATCAAAGAGCTAACAAAATCTAAAAAATTAAAAATATCAAATACTCCACTAAGTCAAGATCTATTAATAGAGGGTGTAACTGGAGAAACACTTACTAAAAAAGATCAGGTTGACATCTTAAGTGTGTTTTATAAAGCTAATAGAATATCTGGATTTACAGGTAAAATGAATGCACTTACAGGATTAAGCAATGGTTTAGGTGGTAATTTTGCTGATGTACAAGATAGAATTACACAACTTGAAGACCTTGGTTTAAGAAAAGGAAAAAGTAAAAAAGAACCATTATTAGACATACAACCTATAATTAAAAATAGTTGGGTTAAATCAAATCTAGATATATTTAATTTAATAGCTGATGATTTAATACCTACAACATTTGTAACTGGCACAAAAGGCTTTAATGATATATATGATGAGCTTAGTATAAGTTTTGATACAGACAATATTGGTTTTGATTCAACAGTTCAAGAATCTATTAGAAAAGATTTACTTTCTTATTTGACAATTAAAGCTTATCAAAAAAATGGTTTTGATAATGAGAGTGCTTCTGTAGGAACATTGTCTAATAAATTAATATATCAAAATAATAACCCTGATTTTAATATCTTTACTGTAGTAAAAAGACTCAAAGATGCTGAGCCAAACAATTTCTTTTTAGATAACTTCTTTACACAAATTTCAGTAAATGATGAAAGTAACAATACAGGTATCAATTTATTAAAGGCAAATACATTTAGAAAGTTAAATAAGTTTCAGAAAATTGATTTACAAACTTCTTTTGCAAAACTTTATGGTAATGTCAAAACACGTAAAGATGCATTGAGTATTGTAAATTACTTAATGGTGAAAGATGGTCTACAGTTAGCAGAAGGTACATTGCTTGAGGCAATTACACCATTTGTTATTGATAATTATTTAAGTCAGATACCAGCAGTACAAAATACTTTACAGTTGGATAAGAATTATGAAGATACATTTGGATTATCAAAAGATGATTTAATAAATGAATTTGCGGAAGGTTATTTATCTTCAAACATCACTGGGGCTAAGTTAATACAAGTAGTAAAAGATCTTGAATTTACAACTAAAAACTGGATGTTAAATGCTGAAAATAAATTAATATACCAAGAAGATTTTGAAAACAAAGCACCTCAATATGTAAGATTAAATGAAGAAGTGTTTGATCAAGGAAACGCATATACAAAATATACACTATTTAAACTTTCAGAAGAGAAAACAAAAACTGGTAAGGGTGTGGTGTATACAGAG
>JBDNBT010000103.1:0-5094 GCA_039767755.1 Sulfurovum sp. | reverse complement strand
AAGTTAATTCAACTACTATCAAGATATTACTAAAACTATTATAAATGTAGGAGTTGTTGCATATCCTTATTTGAGTAACTATATTGACTTTGAAGCTCTTATAATTGACGATAACATAAATCTTGATTTTATTCATAACAATAAGTCTTTAGATAAGTATGATTGTATAATATTACCTGGTAGTAAGCTTGTAATAAAAGATTTAAAATGGTTAAAAGAAAATAAACTATTTGAAAATATCTCAGAGTTTAAAAAAACAAAAAAACAAATCATAGGTATTTGTGGTGGATATGAAATGATGTTTAAAACATTAAATGATAAATTTGCCTTAGAAAATGAGACACCTACAAAAGAAAAAGGCTTTGCTTTTGTTGATGATAAAATCACTTTTAAAAAGAAAAAAATAGTGAAGAAAACAACTCAAAATATACTCTCTTGTAAAATCAAAGGCTTTGAAATACATCATGGAGTATCAAGAAAATATCCATTGTACTTTGAAGAAAATAATATTTTTGGAACATTTGTTCATGAGATATTTGACAATGATAAGTTTAGAAATGTTATATTTAAAAAGGTTAATAAAGATTATACAAAATTTAATTTTACTAAAAAGAAAAACAAAAAAGTAGATTCATTTGTAAGTGAAATGAAAAGTAGATTAAACATAAATTTAATAATGGATAATATCAAATGAAAAATTTAAAAAACTTAATACTTGGCCTAAAATTTGCTTTTTCTTACTTCACAGTAATACCAGTAAAATTTAAAGAAGATGATAATCTATCAACAAAAAGTGTAATGTCTTATATGCTTTTATTCTTTCCAATTTCAGGTATTGTACTGTCTTTAATACTATTAAGTATATATCTTACCTTATATGACTTAGGTTTTTTAAGTGCAGTGATTGCAAGTAGTATTTACTTTTTATTATATGGTTTTTTACATACAGAAGGGGTAATTGATGTGGTTGATGCAATATATGCTAAGCACTCAGGTAAAGACCCTTATAAAGTAATAAAAGAGTCTACTGTTGGAGCTATGGGTATTTTATATTCAGTTTTACTTGTAATTTTGAAAATATCTATTTTTTCATATATGCTTTTAAATGAATACTTCTTAGAACTAGTATTAATAATTTTTTTAAGCAGATTTTCTATTCTTTTTACTATCTTTTTTTACCAGTTTAAATCATCATTTGTTACTTTACTTAGTGATAGTATATCTATAAATAAATCTTTCATTTTATTTTTTATACTAAGTGCTTTAGGTATTTATACTTTAGGTTTCTTTAGTTTTATTTTCTTTATGATTATTGCAACTATTTTAACTATGATTATAAACAAGTTCTTAAAAAGTAATTTAGGTTTTTTAAATGGTGATTGCTTAGGAACACTTTTAGAAATACTTGAAATTGTTTTACCACTAATTATTTTGTGGGGTTTAGTTTAGCTTTTAATTTTTTAGGTATGTGAGCAAAGGCAATAGTTTGATTTCTTACAAACTTGTCTTTTTCATATACTCTAGCTTCTAGAGTCATTTTATTTGTATTAAATGATGTTAAAACAAATGTTTCATTGTTTTTTTGGAATTCTATATTTGTTAATTTTTCTATTTTCATAATATAATATTATCATTTTTAAACTTTTATATGTTTATTATAAATTTTAGTTATATATAAATTATAATTAAATATAATAATACTATTAATATACAAGGAAAATTATGAATAAAGAAGAAATAAAAAATATTCCATACAATAGACTACAATTCTTTCCTATAATGATGTTTGCCATTGTAATGGGTTTAGCCGGACTTACCTTAGTCTTTCAAAAAATATCACATGTGTTTTATTTACCATTTTTTGTAAGTACTATTATGATTGTAATAACATTTGCTGTTTATCTTTTTGTTTTATATACATACATAAAAAAAATTTTAAAATACAGAGATGAAGTTTTAAAAGAGTTTGCACATCCTATAAGAATAAACTTCTTTGCAGCTTTTTCAATATCTACTTTGCTTATTTCTATGATTATATATCCATACATAAATGAAGTTGGAAATATACTATTTATATTTGGTGCTGTATTTCATATCTTTTTTACTTTTTACACTATTAAATATTGGATTGATAATAACCTTGAAATGCAACATTCTAATCCCGCTTGGTTTATTTCAATAGTTGGTAACTTAATTGTTCCTATTGCATCAAATGGTTATTTTAATGATTCTGTTTTATACTTTTATTTTGCCATAGGAATATTCTTTTGGATTGTTTTATTTTCTATTATTTTAAATAGAATTATTTTCCATCAGCAATTTGCTCCTAAGTTTTTACCAACACTATTTATTCTTATAGCACCACCTGCAGTAGGTTTTTTATCTTATGTAGAACTTGTTGGAAAATTAGATTTCTTTGCTCATATGCTATATAGCTTGGCTTTATTTTTTACTATTCTTGTATTTTTTATGTATAAAAAGTTTATGAATATAAAATTTTTTATTTCTTGGTGGGCATTTACTTTCCCAAGTGCTGCTATGACTATTGCTACTATTAAAATGTATGTACTTACTGAGTATTGGTTATATGGATTATTTGCTTACATATTTATGATTGCTTGTACGGTTATTGTGTACTTTGTAGCTAAACAAACTCTTATACATATTTCAAAAAAAGAAATATGTATAATGGAATAGTTTTATAAAAAGCTATAGTTTTTTAGTTATAATATTTCCTAAATAATTATAAAAAAGTAATTGTAAAGGAAGTTAATGGATTTTAGATATATCGGTCAAAGCGGCCTTAGAGTTTCATCTATTTGTATGGGAACTATGACTTTTGGCTCTGTTACAAACAAAGAAGAATCATTTAAAATAATGGATATGGCATATGATAGAGGAATAAACTTTTTTGATACAGCAGAACTATATCCAGTACCCCCTAGAAAATCTTATTTAGGTTTAACTGAAGAGTGGGTAGGTGAATGGTTAAAAACTAAACCTAGAGACTCTGTAATACTTGCAACTAAAGTTGCAGGTGCTGCAGCTGGTTGGTTTGTTCCACCTAATAGACATGGTTTAACTGCAATTGATTCATTTCATATTAAAAAAGCTATTGAAGGTAGTCTAAAAAGATTAGATACTGATTATATAGATTTATATCAAATGCATTGGCCAGATCCTATTGTACCTATTGAAGAGTCTTTAAAAGCTTTTGATGAGCTTGTAAGAGAAGGAAAAGTTAGATATATAGGTTCATCAAATGATACAGCCTATGGTTTAACAAAAGCAAATGAAACTTCAAAAAACAAAGGCTTAGCTAGATTTGAGTCAATTCAAAATAACTTCTCATTATTAAATCCGCGTTTTTTAGATGAGTTAGCAAATGTTTGTAGAAAAGAAAAAATATCATGTTTACCATATTCACCTATTGGTGGGGGAGTTTTAAGTGGAAAATACAACAACAAATTTATGCCAGATGACGCTAGGTTTGCTGCATATTTTAAAAACAATAATCCACGTATTCAAGCTCAAGCCAAAAGGTTTGTAAATGACAAAACAATAGATGCTACAAAAGCATATCAAGAACTAGCAAAAGAGTATGGAATTTCTCCTGTGACACTTGCAGTTGCTTATTCTAAGCATTTTGATTTTATTGCTTCTACTATAATTGGAGCTAGAAGTGCATCTCAACTTGAAGAATCGTTTGCTGCGTTTGATTTTAATATTGATAATGAGCTTATGAAGAAAATAGAAAAAATACAAAGTGATATCTTATATCCAATGGGATAAGCTAGATACACTTAAATACTTACAAGAGACAAAAATAAAAATATTCAATTTTTTAATTGTCTTTGTACGATTAAAAAAAATTTAAAAATAATATATAATTTACAGAGTAACTATTGATTTCTTTTTTTATATAAGCTACAATTTAATTAGCTACAAACAAAGGAGCAAATCATGTCATTAAATGAAAACATTCTTTTGGATTTAAACTGTGAGGTTTATAAATACAATTTTAGAAATAACTCTTTTCAAATAAGAAATTATTACAAAACAAACACTGTAAAACTTTTACAAGAGTACGATAAAATAGTAAGTATACTTACTAATTATAATTTAAAATTTAAAGTTTCAAGTGACAATAGTATCCAAATACTATAGTCTACTTTTCAATAATATTAAAGAAATCTAACCTGTTGTTATACCCAACTACTTTATTTTTTATTTTTTCACTTTTAAAATCTACAAAATAAATTGTTGGTACAATAGGTGTATCTAAGAATTTAGGAAAATTTCCTTCTTCTCTATTTATAATTAAAGGTATGAAATTATCTTTAATTTGTTTATCATATTTTTCTTTCTCAAGTATAAGTTTTTCAAACTTTACACACCATGGGCAAAAGTTCGCAACCATTACTATCATAATATCTTTTTTTGATTCTTTAGCTTTTGTTAGTGCAACTTTGTAATCTAAGTTATAGTCCATTTTACTTGCAAATGTTTTATAATCATTTGCAAAACTTAAAGTTAATCCTAAAACAACTATTAATAAAGTTTTCATTATAAGTTATCCTCTTTGTATTGTTCTATAAAATCTTGAATAAGTAGTTCTGCTTTTTCAACAGTTAATTCAAATATTTCTTCATTTGTTTTATTTTCATAAGACATTTGACTTCTTTTTTGGTAAGTTAAAGCAAAAACTTGATTCTCATCATCCACTCTTTTAACCATTTCACCAAGTACTAATTCAACATTTAAAACTATTTTACCCTCAAATGCAGTTTCATATAAAATAAAAGCTAAGCTTCTGTGTGAATACCCAGATGTATCTATATTTAACTCAGTAGCTGCATCATTTAGTATTTCTAATACTTCAACTTTAATTTCGTCATTAAGTTTTGAACTGTAGTTTTCTACTACTAAGTAAGCTTTTGGTAGCTTCGTAAGCATATGAACCTGTGTTCACTGCTGTACCAGCCGCTGTACCAGCCAAGCTGTTAATCGCGATACCTGTCACAGCCACATCTTGGCCGTTTTCGTTTACTGTAATACCAACAGTGTCAACGCCTGCTTTTGCTGCTACCGCTT
>JBDNBT010000102.1:0-4223 GCA_039767755.1 Sulfurovum sp. | reverse complement strand
TTCAACTTCAGCTTCTGCTAATGCTGTTTGAGCAGCCCATGACCAATAAACAGGTTTAGATCTTTGAACTAATAAACCTTGCTTTGCAATAGCACATAATTCTCTATAAATATTAGCTTCAAATTTAAAATCCATAGTTAAATAAGGATTATCCCAATCAGCGATAACACCTAATTTTTTAAACTCATCTCTTTGAATATCAATAAATCTAGATGCATGATTTCTACATAATTCTCTAAGTTTTGATTTTGGTAATTCTTTTTTCTTAGTAGAACCGATTTTCTCTTCGACTTTTTGTTCAATTGGTAAACCATGACAATCCCAACCTGGAACATATCTAACAGACTTACCTTCAAAATAATGGAACTTAACAATAATATCTTTAAGAACTTTATTTAATGCATGTCCAATATGAATGTGGCCATTTGCATATGGTGGACCATCATGTAAAGTAAATGATGGTGCATCCTTTCTGTTCTCTTTCATTCTATTATATACGTTTTTTTCATCCCACTCTTTATATTTTTTAGGTTCGTTTTGAGGAAGATTCCCTCTCATAGGGAAATTTGTTTTTGGTAAAAGTAGACTATCTTTGTAATCCATTATGTCACACCTTAGTTTTAAAATTATTTCAGTAAATTTTTGGATTATATCTAAAATTTATTAAATGAAGGTAATTTTTTCATATGATATTCATATGAGAAAAGTGTTACTTTTTTGAACCAATTAATATTCTGTTAACAGTTTGTAAAGTTATTTAACAAATTTATAGATTTAATATGCTAGCATCTTTAAAACTTTAAACAAATGATAGGAATAATAAATGAACGAAAAACATTATGAAGTCTTAGTAGTAGGTGGGGGAATTTCTGGAGCAGCGCTATTTTTCGAGCTTGCGAAATACTCAGATGTTAATAATATCTGTTTACTAGAAAAATACGAAGATTTAGCTACATTAAATTCTAAAGGTACAAGTAACTCACAAACAATTCACGTGGGAGACATTGAAACTAACTATACATTAGATAAAGCAAAAATCACTAAAAGAACAGCAAAAATGATTGAGAAATTTTGTCTTATGTATGATCTACAAGACAAAATTATGTTTAAACACCAGAAAATGGCATTAGGTGTTGGTGAAGAAGAAGTAGAATTCATCACTAAAAGATATGAAGAGTTTAAAGAAATATTCCCTTACTTAGAATTATGGGATAAAGAAACATTAAGAGAAAAAGAGCCTTTATTAGTTTATGCTGATAAAGAAAGAACAAAAGATAGACCAGAACCAATTGTTGCAATGGGTGCTGATAACGAATATACAACTGTTGAATATGGTGAAATGACTAAAGAATTAGTAAAAGCTGGACAAGCAGCAGATCCTTCAAAAACAACTGATGTATTCTTTAATACAGAAGCAGAAGAAATTGAAAAAGTTGGTGACAAGTACAAAGTTACTACAAAAAATGGAACTGTATATACAGCTGACTTTGTTGTAGTAAACGCTGGTGCTCACTCATTATACTTAGCTCATAAAATGGGTTACGGTAAACACATGGGATCATTATCAATGGCTGGTTCATTCTACATTACTAATGATAAATACTTAAATGGTAAAGTTTATATGGTACAAAATGATAAATTACCATTTGCAGCACTTCATGGTGACCCTGATATTTTATGTGACGGAAAAACTAGATTTGGACCAACTGCTTTAGCATTATTAGTACTTGAAAGATATAAAGGTGTATTTAAATCTTTAGGTCAATGTATTAAAACTATGAATATTGATACAAAAACTATCAAAATTTTCTGGGATCTATTAAAAGATTCAGATATCAGAAATTATGTATTTAAAAACTTCTTATTTGAAGTACCTGGTATCAACAAAAAACTATTTGTTAAAGATGCTCAAAAAATCGTTCCATCATTATCTACAGCTGATATTGAATATGCAAAAGAATTTGGTGGAGTAAGACCACAAGTTTTAGATAAAAAAGAACAAAAATTAATGCTTGGTGAAGCTTCAATTAACCCAGGAAACGGAATCATCTTTAATATGACTCCATCTCCAGGTGCAACTTCATGTTTAGGTAATGCAGAAAGAGATATTCAAAATGTATGTTCTTACTTAGGTAAAACATTCAATCATGAGCAATTCTTAGCAGACTTTACAGACGCTGAGTAGTAATTAAATTATACTTATAAATTAAAAGAAAAGCATTAAATTGCTTTTTCTTTTATACCTCTAAACTTACTTCTTTAAATTTTTATTTCTTATTTACTTATTCCATTTCTTTAAAGTATAAACATATATAATATGTATAAATACAAAAGGACTATACTTTGAGTGAAACAAACTTTACACAAGATGATATGATAACTTTACAAAACCTACTTAAAAAGCACAAAAAAACAATTACAACAGCAGAATCTTGTACTGGTGGACTTGTGGCTCATTTAATTACAAATATAAGTGGTAGTTCTGAAATTTTTGATGGAGGGGTAGTAACATATTCTAATAAAATTAAAAATCAAGAATTAAATGTTAGTAATGAAATTTTAGAAAGATATGGTGCTGTTAGTAAGGAAGTAGTTAGTCAGATGCTTGATGGCGTAATAAAAAAATTTACGGCAAATTATGCAATAGCAATTTCTGGAATAGCTGGCCCATCAGGTGGTACTAAAAATAAGCCTGTAGGGACTGTTGTCATTGGAGTTTGCAATGATAAAAATGAAAAATTTATAGAGATCTATAACTTCCAGGGTGCCCGTAAAATGGTGCAAGTAAAAGCAGCCCAAAAATCTTTAGAAAAAATTTTAAAATTTCTCCAAAAAAGTCTTGACAAATAAAAAAAAACCTATTATAATTCCAGTCCAAATTAAGAAGAAACACTTAATTTACCGAGCGACCCGTTAGCTCAGCTGGTAGAGCATCTCCCTTTTAAGGAGGTGGCCGAAGGTTCGAATCCTTCACGGGTCACCATTATATATTTTATTCAAAGTGGCCCCTTCATCTAGCGGTTAGGATTCATGGTTTTCATCCATGCCACAGGAGTTCGAGTCTCCTAGGGGTCACCACTTTGGTCGATTAGCTCAGTTGGTAGAGCGCTACCCTTACAAGGTAGATGTCATAAGTTCGAGTCTTATATCGACCACCATTATTTTAAAATGTGCGGCTGTAGTTTAGTTTGGTTAGAACGCCTGCCTGTCACGTAGGAGGTCGCGAGTTCGAGTCTCGTCAGCCGCGCCATTTTATAAATAATTTCAACGACCCGTTAGCTCAGCTGGTAGAGCATCTCCCTTTTAAGGAGGTGGCCGAAGGTTCGAATCCTTCACGGGTCACCATTTAATATATAACTTATCATTGTTGGCCCCTTCATCTAGCGGTTAGGATTCATGGTTTTCATCCATGCCACAGGAGTTCGAGTCTCCTAGGGGTCACCAACATTGGTCGATTAGCTCAGTTGGTAGAGCGCTACCCTTACAAGGTAGATGTCATAAGTTCGAGTCTTATATCGACCACCACTTTTAAAAAAATCAAAGATTATCTTTGTTGTATATGCGGCTGTAGTTTAGTTTGGTTAGAACGCCTGCCTGTCACGTAGGAGGTCGCGAGTTCGAGTCTCGTCAGCCGCGCCATATACTTTATATCTCTCAATTTTATTCATTATTTCATTTTTATTACTTCTTATTGTATATTTTGATAACATTATCCAAATGTAATTTTTCAAAGGAAATAGATGCTTAAATCTAAAAGTCTTTACCATCTCATTGTCTATAGTATTATGTTTATTATCGTACTCATATCTTTTTTTACATTCATTTTAATAAGTAATGCACATGATGAATTTCAAGATAAAGTGTCATCATTAAAAGAAGAGTATATTCAAAATAAAAAAGAAATACTAAAAAGTGATATTAGTACAATAATTAATTTTATTGATCATTATGCAAATGATAATGAAAACTTAAAACCTATAGAACAAATACAAGAAGAAGTAAAAGGATTTGTTGATTCATTAAAAAATGAAATGAATAAAAATGATTATGTTTTTATATATGACTTTAATGGTAATTTGATTCACTATCCAGTTGACAATAAAAAAGAAGGCTCAAATCTATTTAATATAAAAGATAGAGAAGGTAAATCTGTTATAAAAGACTTAATTAAAGAATCAAGAAAATATAATGGTGGTTATGTTGAATATGTTTGGTATAAACCA
>JBDNBT010000101.1:0-14913 GCA_039767755.1 Sulfurovum sp. | reverse complement strand
TCTTTTGATCATTAACATCACTTGATGAAGGCATTTATTCGTTTTCTAATTTTACATTAAAACTCCAACAACTCTCATTTATGTTAAAACTAAAACCTTCTTTACTTTTCATATCTTCTTCTAAATTATAATTTGTATAGTATCCAAGTGTGTAAATTCTATTAAATTTGTAGGAAGTTGTTATTGTGTATGATTCTAAATCTTCTTTATTTGAATTATCTGTATCTTTTGAACTGTAGTAAGAAAAATCAAAAGCTAAGTCATTAATATTATAATTTAATGCAAAACTATTTTCTATAAATTCACTATCTCTAAAATTATATGTAACCTTATCTTATATATAACCATTTATAAAACTTATTTTTGTGTAGTTAATTAAATTATCTAATTTGGCCTCATCAAAACTATCAAAAATAACAGTTTGAGTCATAGAATGATTAATGATCTCTCTTAAATCATCCTTATCAAATAAAGATTGATCAAATTTTACAGTGATGTTCTTATCTGTCTGAGTAACAGGAAAAGGTGATAATTCAGATTCATTTGAAGTAACTTTATATAAATCACCTTTTTTATGTACTAATTTTGGATAAGTATAAGTTCCATCAAGTGATACTGTGTGTAAAAATTTTTCATATGGTTTAATAAGATTAGAACCAATACCAATAGTCGTATCATTTTGAATTAAACTACCATTTTCATGATCTAAACTACTGTTGTCATATACATATTTACTAAATACAGTATTATTTTTGATAGAAAAATACATGTAATCATTAAGGATATTTTTTGAATATATTAACGGAACAGAGAAGTCATAAATAGTAGCATTTATATCTTCATCTCTTTCATAATTTTTAAACTGAAAGTCAAAATTGTATGTTAGGTCATCAATAAATGATTCTTTAGAGTATTTATGTAATTGTAACTGTGGTAGTTCTTGTAAAGTAGAATCATTTGTTGCAGCACTTGTATCGATATAATATTTACTATAAAGACCATAATAATATGAGTTTGTATTGTAAAAATAGTTAAGTTTAGATTCTACCTTTTGATCAGTTGAAACTGTTCCTTCATTCTCTTCTAAAGTTATATACTCTACATTGTTTAAAGAATTAATATCTAAATATAATCCATCTTGATCATCATTTTTTGAAAATAGATTAGTTCTATAATAGTTTAAATTCCAACCAAAATGCTTATTTTTATCACCTAAATCATTCTCATCCGTATAATTACTTCTTTCTTTGAATATACCAGTTTTGAAATTCAAAAATGAATATGGTGAATCTTTTAACCTATAATATGCATAAATACCTGCACCTCTGAAACTTCTATATTGAGGTACTAATTCTATATCATAATTATCTGCTGGCGCTATGAATAGCGGTTGAGAATAAAAAGTACCCTCATCACTAGAATATCCAACAGATGGGAATAATAAACCTGTTCTTCTAGTGTTGTCAGTTGAAAAACCTAAATATGGTGTATATAAAATAGGCACATCTTTAATATAAAGTCTTGTGTTGTAAGTATTTAACCATTTATCTTGGGTATCATAATCTGCACTTGATGATTTGATTGACCAAAACGGTGCTAAACAATTACATGAAGATATAGTGGTTGCATCTAAATCAACTACATTTTCTTTTTTGTTTGTAATATTAGAATTTAACCATATATTAGTACTTTTATCAAACAAAACTGTAGGATTTTGATAAATATCATTAGTTTTAATATTTAATTTTGCATAATTTGATTGAGTTTGTAATGTATTGTTTTTTACAATCATTACATTATCAAAAAGTTCTATTTCATTGTTCTCTTTGTGATAAATAATCTTATCAGCAACTAAGTAATAGTCAGTTGAATATGCTACAACTTCACCCGTTGCCGTAATAGTATTTGTTTTAGTATCAATATTATTAGCAAGAATTTGAAACTCTTGATTAATATCTTTTTTTACGTTTGCATGTAGAATAGTAGATGCAAGTAAAAGTGATGATAAAGTATGCTTAAGCATTAACTACCAATGTTTTTCCAGCAAAGTCATGGAATGTTTTTCTACCTTCATTAAAGAAACCGATTGCAAATCCAATATAAAAGAACATTTCAGAAACAATTCTACCAACGGCTCTAAATGCAGCAGAAAAAATAGATACTCTTCCCCAATTTTCACTATCAATTACTCTGATTTTCATAATCATTTTACCAATAGTAGCACCATAGTACCATACAAATACAGCTTGATAAGCAAACTTTAGTAACATCAAAGGCATTACTAAATCAACTTTCATTAAGTACATCATACTATTTGTATCTGTACTAGCATTAGCTAAAGCATCCCAAAAAATTACAATAATAATAAAAGTAACAATTAAATCATCAATCACAAAAGCAAGTGCCCTTTTACTGTGACTTGCTAATTGTAAATCGTTATTTTCATTCATTTAACTACCTTAAAGCCTGGTATGCAATATCTGATCTACATTTTTTACCAGCAAAATGAACTTGTCCACATAATTCATATGCTCTATCTCTTGCTTCTTTAATAGACTTACCAAATCCAACACAAACAAGTACTCTTCCACCTGTAGCCATTAGTTTATCGTCATCTAAAGTTACACCTGCATAAGAGATATGAGAATTTGCTGCTAACTCATCGTCATTGATATCATCTACAATAATTTCAGCTGCTTCACTTGATGAATAAGGATAATCTTTAGATGCCATAACAACACCAACACCAAATTCATCTTTTATTTTGATATCTAATTTATCAAGTTGCTTAGTTGCACCTTTATAAAATAGTTCTGAAACAGGCGTTTCAAGTAAAGGCATAAGTATTTCACACTCAGGATCACCAAATCTTACATTGTATTCTAAGATAATTGGTTCACCTTTTACTACCATAACACCAATGAATAGAACACCTTCAAATGGTGCACCTTCTTGTTTCATTCCTTCTAAAGTAGGTTTGATTACTCTTTCTTCAACTTTTTGATATATATCATCATTTACTAAAGGAGTTGGAGCATATGCACCCATTCCACCTGTGTTTGGACCTGTATCACCATCACCTATTCTCTTATGGTCTTGTGCTGCTGGTAATACTTTATAATTTTCACCATCACAGATTGCAAAAATAGATAACTCGTATCCATCTAAAAACTCTTCAACTACAATAGATGTTCCAGCATCACCAAATGATGAACCGCTTAACATATCACTTGCTGCTTGTTTTGCTTCATCTTTAGATTGAGCAATAATTACACCCTTACCAGCACATAAACCATCTGCTTTTACAACAATTGGTATATTCATAGTGTCAATAAAGTCGTGTGCGTCTTTTTCAATTGTAGTTTCTATAAACGCTGCTGTTGGTATGTTATACTTCTTAAGAATATTTTTCATATATACTTTTGAACCTTCAAGTTGAGCAGCTGCTGCACTTGGTCCAAATATAGTTAAACCTTCTTTTTTGAATATATCAACAACACCATCTACTAATGGAGCTTCTGGTCCTACAATAGTCAAATCAATTGAATTATCTTTTGCCCACAACGCTAATTCATTGTAGTCTTTAATATTAATATTTGTACCTAATTTATTTGTTGCACCGTTTCCAGGCATAAAATAAAGATCGTGATCATTCTCTTTTGATATTGCTAATCCAATAGAGTATTCTCTACCACCACTTCCAAGTATTAATATATTCACAGTAATTCCTTTTAAAATTAAATAATAAGTCCAAATAGCCGTTAACCATCAATTTGGCCCTAAAAGCCAATAAACTTCACTTAAGAGAAACACTTCAGGAGCTAAAACGCGATGAAAAGCTGCACACGGTGTATACTACATTAAATGAAAAAATAAATTATCGGACCCTCAACAATGGAAATCCCGAACTATTCAGATAAGTTAGAAATTTTATCTAAAAAATTTATAATAAAAGATTAAAAAAATACCTATTTTTCAATAGATTTAGCTAGTTTTATACAAGCATTTATAGAAGTTTCTTCACTTATTAAATATTTTATTTTTTGGTTAAACTTTTTTGCAGTTGTTTTACCTATAGCTATAGCTGTAAAAGTCTCATTCCAGGAGAAATTTTCTAAGAAACAATCATAACTTGATGGTGAAGTAAAAATAAAGATTGAATCATTTTCAAAGTGTTTATTTTGAAGGTTATGTTTACAAACTGTTTCATACACTATTTCTTCATCTATTTTTATATTATTGTCTCTTAAAATTTCAGTTAAATTTGAAACTGTCTTTTTAGCCCTAAGATATAAAACAATTTTATTTTTTAATAATGGTACTAATTCTTCTGCAAAATCATTACCGTGAGATTTTTTTCCAGTAAAAACTAATTTTCCATTTAGTTCATTGATTACATTAGCTGTTTGTTTAGCTATAGCATAAGAATTTATATTCTTCCAATCTTTATTAAAGCTATCCACAGAATAAATAGCATTTTTTGAAGTATAAATCAAAGCATCATATTTATTGATTTCAATATCTTTTCTAATATAAGATATGTCAAATACATTTATACTAGTTATACCCTCATATTCTTTATTACTAATAAGATAAATATTCTGTTTGTTCATATTACTTTTCTTCTATAGAGTATAATGCACGATCAATAGTATTATATATTCTTACATTTGGAAAATTAATTTGTTTTTGTATGTTTAGTAATTTTCTTTTATGTCTGTACTTCATCACTAAAATCACCTTAATATTTTCATCATAAAGTTTATCTATCATTTCTTGTAAAGTTAAAATAGCAGACAAATCTAAAAATGTGACTTTTTTACAGTCAAAAATTATATACTCTTTATGTTCTGATTTTTCAATTTTTGATTCTAACATTGAGACTGTTCCAAAAAACAATGTTCCATCTATTCTAATTATTTCAAAATTCGTATTATCAGTGCCTAAATCAATTATTGAATTTCTTAAGTTAGTTTTGATTCTAGTATTTTTAGATAATTGATACACAGCTAAAATAGAAGCAATAGTTATTCCTGTACCTACAGCCATAATTAAATCTACAAATACAGTCAATAGTAGAACCGTAATCATTATAATAAACTCATGCTTGTTAATCTTTCTTATAATTTTAAAAAACCTATAGTCAAGTATATCAAGACCAACTTTTACTAAAATACCTGCTAACACAGGCAAAGGAATATGTTGAGCATATGGTGCTAAAAATAATACAATTAATAGTAACGTAATAGAATGAACTACTCCAGATAATTTAGATGTACCACCACTATTTACGTTAATAACTGTTCTCATTGTAGCTCCAGCACCTGGTATTGCTCCAAATAATGAACAAACAGTGTTACCTAAACCTTGACCAAATAGTTCTTTATTTGAATCATGTTTTGTTTTTGTTATTGAATCTGCAACTAAAGAAGTAAGAAGTGAATCTATTGAACCTAAAAGAGCTAGAGTAATAGATAGCATTATTATAGTATCAGCTTGCATTAAATCAAAAGAAAATGGTATAGCAAAATCAGGTAAACCCATAGGAATATTACCAATTATGTTTACATCATAATTAAAATAAAAAGAAAATAGTGTCACTCCTACTAAAGCTATCAAAGCACTGGGAATAACTTTTGAAACACTTTTGGGAGTAAATAGCATAATTGCTAAAGTTATTGAAGCTAATATAAAAGCTTGGATATTTGTTGAAGCTATAGTGTCAGGAATCTTTGAAACAGTAAATAAAATTTTTCCATAAGAATCTACACCTAAAAAAGGATTGATTTGAAGAATTATAATAATAATACCAACACCACTCATAAAGCCTGATATTACAGGATATGGTATGTATTTTATCCAACGGCCAAGATTAACTATAGCAAAAGATATTTGAATAAGTCCAGCTAGAAGTATTACAAACATTACAGATTGAATATCTCCAGGAAAGGCTACAAAAGCAGATGCAGTAACAACAGTCATAGGTCCTGTTGGTCCTGATATTTGAGTATTAGTTCCCCCAAATACAGCAGCAAAAAAACCTAAAATAATAGCACCATATAAGCCAGCTATTGCACCAGCACCACTTGCAACACCAAATGCAAGTGCTAATGGTAAAGCAACAACTGCAGCTGTAATACCTGCAAAAATGTTGTTTTTAACATTACTCATAGTAAGCCTTAAATTAAATTTGGTCTAATACCTCTTCATCAACTAAATTATCTCTTTTTCCCCTAGCAATAATATGAATAGGAGTACCTTCAAAGTTAAAGTTCTCTCTTAGATAGTTAATTAAATATCTTTTATAAGAGAAATGTAATAGATTTGGTTTATTCATAATTAAAGCAATTCTTGGTGGTTTATTCTGGAATTGAGTAGCATAATAAATTCTTAAATATGCACCATTAGGACTTGGTAATGAATGTCTAATTGTTGCATCTTCAATTACTTTATTTAATTTAGAAGTAGAAATTCTTTGTGTATAGTTTTCAAATACTTCAAATATCTTACTTTTAAGTCTATCCATACTTCTACCTGTTTTTGCAGATGTTGCAATAATAGGTGCAAAATATAAGAACCTAAACCTTCTTCTAATTTCCTCTTCAAACTTTTCAAAAGTTTCTTGGTTTTCATCCCATTTATTTAAGACTATAATAGTAGCTAAACCAAATTCATCAACTAAACCTGCTATCTTTTCATCTAGCTCTGTTAAAGTATCTGAAGCATCTAATACAAGTAAGGCAACATTTGCTTTTGCAAGCATATTTCTAGTTCTCATTAAAGCATATTTTTCAATACCTTCAATTTTACCTTTTCTTCTTAATCCAGCTGTATCAACAAAAGTAACAACTTTATCATTCATTTCAATTGTTTCATCAACAGGATCAATAGTAGTTCCAGCCACACTTGAAACAACAGATCTTTCTTCACCTAAAAGTGAGTTTAGAGTTGAAGATTTTCCAACATTAACTCTACCAATTATTGCAATATTGATTTCATTTGATTCTTCAAAAGCATCACTTTCAATATCTTCATCGTCAAACGTATAATTTTCTTCATCATCTGTAATTTCATTTACATTAGCTTCAGGGTTTTCTGGAAGTCTTTTATAAATCCATTCAAATAAGTTTTTTGTACCTCTATTGTGAGAAACAGAAATACCAAACATATCATCATTATTAATTCCAAACTCAAAGAAGTCCCACACTCTTTCCATTTCTTTGTCATTATCAATTTTATTGATAACTAAAGCAAGGTCTTTTCCAAGATTTTGAAGCTCATAAAATAGTTCTTTATCTTTATCATCAGGAATATTCTTTCCATCTACCATAAAAAGTATTATATCAGCCTCTTTAGCAGTTTCAATAGCTTTTCTTTTTACATGTGAAAAAATCAAATCATTTGTTTCATCAATTCCACCAGTATCTAACATTAAAGCTTTTTTATCTAAAACTTCAATAACATGTTTTCTAATATCCCTAGTAGTTCCTGCTAAATCAGAAACAATTGCTATTTTTTCTTTAGCAATTCTATTAAACAGTGATGATTTACCAACATTCGGTTGCCCTATAAGAGCGATTTTTATTAATTCTTCATTCATAAGTGTTATATTACCTTAATTTTTAAATAAAAAAAAGGTACCAACGAAAAGTTGATACCTTTTTGTAGTAGAGACAGTTTATATTAATATAAACCGAATTTTCCTTCTTCGCTTCTTTTGTAAAGCACTCTCATGTTATCATCTTTGTCATAAAATACTTTGAATGCAGCATCTGAAGATTTTAAATCATTTAGAGCTTCCTCAATATCCATTGGTTTGTAAGATGTTAATCTAACTGGTTCAATTTCATTGTCTAATTTATCTAATTCATTGCAAATTTCATCTTCGATTTCTTTTAAAGCAACCTCAGTTAATTTAGTAGCTTTGTGTCCTGAAATTTTATCATGGTGTCTTCTTAAAACTTTAGATACTCTATCTACAGCAATATCAATAGCTGAATATAAATCTTTATCTTTTTGTTTTACAACAACCGTATCTAAATGTGCAATGTTTAATGTGAACTCAAAAGAGAAAGCTTTTTTACCATGCTTTTCTTCTTGATCAATAATCGCATTCACAGAAATAATATCTAAGTTATACTTTTTGAAAATTTCAATTGAGCTATTTATATAATCTTTAATTGGCTCTGTTAAATCTAAATGTCTTCCTACAATACTTGTATTCATAACAAACTCCTTAATGTAATTTATTAATAGTAACATATTAAATATTAATAAATCAAGAATATTTGCTTTAATAACCCTTAAAATAACTATAAAAGGATTTCTCTATTCCCTTTTGTATTGGCTTCTGATAAAACACCTGTGTGCTCTAACTGTTCAACTATTGTAGCTGCTCTGTTATAACCAATTCTTAGTTTTCTTTGAATATATGAGATTGATGTTTTCTTCTCATTTAATACAATCATTTTTGCTTCTTCATAAAGTTCATCTAAATCATTCATATCTAATATAGACTCATCGCTTGATGAAGATACTGATTTATCTTTAATAAAGTTCATATCATATTGAACTTCCCTTTGATCTTTTAAGAAGTCTACAACTTTTTCTATTTCATCTTCACTTGACCATGGGGCATGAATTCTAACTAATCCTGACATACCAGGAGGTGTAAATAACATATCACCTCTACCTAATAAAGACTCAGCACCCATTGAATCTAAGATGATTTTAGAATCAACTTTTTGTCCAACTTTATATGATAGTCTACTTGGTAAGTTTGCTTTAATAAGACCCGTTACAACATCAACAGATGGTCTTTGTGTAGCGACTATTAAGTGAATACCAGATGCTCTAGCCATTTGAGCTAGTCTAGCAATAGAGTATTCAACATCTTTTCCACTTGTCATCATAAGATCTGCTAACTCATCAATAACTACTACAATATAAGGGAAGGCATCATATCCTTCTTTTTTTGCTTTTTCATTGTAGTTTTCTATATTTTTTGTTTTTGTTTGAGACATTAAAGTATATCTTCTTTCCATCTCAGCAACCATATTTGACAAAGCGTTTATAGCATCACCTGCTTTTGTAATAACAGGAGTTAATAAGTGAGGAATGTCATTATACATAGAGAACTCAAGCATTTTTGGATCTATCATTACTAATTTTAAATTATCTGGTGAATTTTTATATAATAAAGATAAAATCATAGAGTTAATACCAACTGATTTACCTGAACCTGTAGTTCCTGCTATAAGTAAGTGTGGTAACTTCTTTAAGTCTGTAATAAAAGGTTTACCAACTATATCTTTACCTAAAATAATAGTTAATGGTGATTTTGCATTTTGAAACAACTCACTATCTAACATCTCTTTTAAATAAATTGTTTGAACATCATCATTAGGAACTTCAATACCAACTACATCTTTACCTGGAATTGGAGCCTGAATTCTAATAGTTTGTGCTTTTAAAGCCATAGCTAAGTCATCTTGTAGATTTAAAATCTTAGATACTTTTACATTAGGTGCAGGTTTAAACTCAAAAGTTGTAACAACAGGACCTGTATAAGTTCTAACCACATCGCCATCTATTTTAAACATTGATAATTTATCTAGTAAATCTTCAATTTTTTTATCAATATAGCTTTCTGAAACCTTTGATTTCTTATCTTTTGGTCCCTCTTGGAAAAACTTTGATGGTGGTAATATGAAGTCTTTAGGCTTTTCAGTGTCACCTAACTCTATTTCATCTAAAAGTTTTTTATTTTCTTCTAATTCATCAACTATTAGGTTATTGTGTGTTTCAACTACAGGCTCTTCTATTATAGGAGCAGTATCTTTTACTTCTTCTATAACAACTTCACTAATTTCGTCTTTAGCATTCGATACAGAAGGTACTGCTTGTTCTATAACTTCTTCAATAGTTATTTCAGCTGTATTCCCCTCTTCTTTTACTTTAACAGTTTGCTCTTTTTGTGCTTCTTTATTAGATTCTGTTTTAGCTTCTGTTTTTCTTTTGTTTGTTTTAGATACAGTATTAACTTTAGTATCAAAATCATTTTTAGAAAATGGATTTTTGATATTAGGTTTTAAGTTTGGAAGTCTTAATAATGGCATTTTTACTTCATTATTATCAATAAAAACTAAAGCAGAAATTGCATAACCTATTAATACAAATATTAATAGTCCAGCATTACCAATATATGGACCTAAATCACCAACTAAAATATTTCCAATTTTACCAAGATCACTTATTATCGATTGTAATATTAATGAAGAAAAAACAAATAAAGTAAGTACTAATAATGAAATTAAAATACTAACATAGTCTTCTTTTTTAAAAACTGCTTGATAAATAGGATAAAGAAAAAACAGTAAAAATACATAGGCAAAATAGCCAAAGTAATTTAGTAGTGCTAATGAAAAGTTAGAACCTAGTTTACCTACTATTGTTGCGTCTTGTATTATTAAAGATATTTGTAAATAAGTAAGTATAAATACAATAATTGTTGATATAATTTTTTTAGCTATAGGATACCCTTTATTTTAGTAGTTTTGCTACTCTTCCTTGAAGTTTTAACCATTCTCTATGGTCCATTAGTGGGAAACCTGCCCATGATTTTTTAGGTTCAGTAATACTTTTTGTTACACCACCACGTGCTGCAATTGTTGTAAATGGAGCAACTTCTAAGTGACCAGCTGTTCCACTTTGACCACCCATAACAACATATTCATTTAGTTTTGTAGAACCTGATAATCCAACTTGAGATACTAAAATCGAACCATTTCCAATAATACAGTTATGACCAATATGTACTAAGTTATCTAATCTAGCTCCATCTTTAATAAGCGTTGATTTAAATACAGCTCTATCTATAGTACAGTTTGCACCAATTTCAACGTCATTTCCAATTTCTACATTACCATTTTGATAAATTTTGATGTATTTACCATCTTTTGTGTTAGCAAAACCAAAACCATCACTACCAATAACTGTACCCGCATGAACAATACAGTCATTACCTATTGTACAATCTCTATAAACAGTTACATTTGGATAAATGGTTGTATTATCACCAATTGAAACATTATCACCAATAAAAGCACCAGCCATAATATTACAATTTTTACCAATCTTAGATCCATAACCTAAATATACATTTGGCATAACTTTTGTATTTTCACCAACTATTGCTTCTTCACCGCTTGTTTCGATAATTTTAGGAGCAAATAGTTTTGAAATATGCGCTAAAGTAATATAAGGTTCATCACAAACAATAGCAATAGTATTATTAGGTACTTTATCTTTAAATTCTTCATTTACAAGTACAGCACCTGCTTTTGTATTTGTTAAGTCTTTTAGATATTTTTTATTTTGTAGGAAAGTTAGTTCGTTTTTTGAAGAATCAAGTAAAGTATTAAGTCCACTTATTTCTAAGTCACTTTCACAAGAGATATTAATATGTTTACATATTGAAGATAGTTTCATGGGTTTCCTTGTGTTTTGTAAAGTAAAAGTGAAGATAAAAAGAATTAAATCTTTTTATCTTTCCATTGCAACAATTCCACTTCTTACAACTTCAAGTGGATTAAATTTTTGCATTACTTTGATGAAATTCATAATTCTATGGCTAGAATCTGTTGCTGCCACAACAATTGTATCATCAGTTACATTTTGAATAGAACCATGATAAGCTCTTGTAATAACATCTATATCAGATAAATTATTGTCAACTGAGAATTTCATTAATACTGTATCTTTTTCAATAACATTTTTATGTTCATTTACTTTTAATACAGGAATTAATTTATTTAATTGTTTTACAATTTGATCAATAACTCTTTGTTCTCCTGTTGTTACAATAGTCATTCTTGAGTACTGACTACCTTCAACCGGTGCAACTGTTAAGGAATCGATATTATAACCTCTAGCTGAAAATAATCCAACTATTCTAGAAAGAACATTATGCTCGTTCATTACAATTACTGAAATTACCTGTCTTGTAGTTTCACTGTCATAGTAATGGTTAAAATTATTCATTGTCCCCTCCTTCTAATAAAGTCATTTCATTTAGTGCATGGCCATTTGGTACCATTGGTAAAACATCTTCGTTTCTTGATACTAAAACATCAATCATTGCTGGTTTTTTCTTTTCAACTGCATCTTTAATAGCTGCATCAAACTCTTCTTTAGTAGAAACTCTGTATCCAATTCCACCAAATGCTTCAACTAACTTTACAAAGTCAGGTTGAGAAGATAAATCTGTTTCAGATAATCTATTGTCATAGAACATAGTTTGCCATTGTCTAACCATTCCTAGGTAGTTGTTATTTAAAATAACATTGATTACTGGAATATTATATTCTACACATGTAGTTAATTCTTGAATGTTCATTAAAATTGAACCATCACCTGTAATATTTACAGAAACTTTATCAGTATCTTCTAAGGCTTTAGCAACACCCATAGCAGCAGGTAATCCGAATCCCATAGTACCTAATCCACCTGATGTACACCATTGTCTTGGAAATGAAAATGGATAGAATTGTGCAGCCCACATTTGATGCTGTCCAACATCTGTTGAAATAATAGCTTTGTCATCTAATAACTCACCTAATCTTTTAACAGCCCATTGTGGTTTGATTTCTTTATCAGAATCAACAAATCTTAATGGTTCTTGCTCTCTGTAATCTCTAAGTAATTCAACCCAATTTGTGTAGTCGTTGAATTCATATTCACTAATTGATTCTAGCATTGCTTTAACAGTAATTTTCAAATCTCCAACTATTGGATAATCAGGCTTAACTAATTTTGCAATAGATGTTGGATCAATATCGATGTGAATTACTTCTGCTTTAGAAGCAAACTCATCTAATCTTCCAGTAACCCTATCATCAAATCTAGCACCTAAAGAAATTAAAAGATCTGTCTCATGTGCAGCCATATTTGCAGCATATTCACCGTGCATTCCTAGCATACCAACGAATAATGGATTTTTATCATCCATAATTCCTCTTGCCATTAATGTTTCAACAGCTGGTATATTTAACTTTTCTGCTAATTCTCTAATTTCATATCCACAGTTAGATAAAATTGCTCCACCACCAACATATAATAATGGTTTTTTAGCATTAGCTATAGCGTTCATAGCTTTTCTTAACTGTTTTTTGTTGTAGTTAACAGTTGGTTTATAAGTAGGTAAATCTACTTCTTTTGGATATACAAATTCAGCAATTTCTGCTGTAATATCTTTAGGTATATCAACATGTACAGGTCCCGGTCTACCCGTAGAGGCAATATGAAATGCTTCTTTAATTATTCTTGGTATATCTTCAATACAATTAACTAAGTAGTTATGCTTAGTACATGGTCTTGAAATACCTACTGCATCAATTTCTTGGAAACCATCTGTACCTATAATAGTAGTAGGTACTTGTCCAGAAATCACAACTAATGGAATTGAATCCATATATGCATCTGCTAAACCTGTTACAGCATTTGTAAATCCAGGCCCTGAAGTAACAATCGCTACACCTGTTTTACCAGTAGCTCTTGCATATCCTTCTGCAGCTATTATAGAAGACTGTTCGTGTCTATTCAGAATGTGTTTAAAATTATTCTGTTTATAAATTTCATCGTAGACGTTCATAATTGCGCCTCCAGGGTAACCAAATACTGTTTCTACCCCTTCTTGATGTAATGCTTCTACCACCATCTTTGCGCCAGTCATTTTCATTATAATTCTCCGTAAATTTTATTAAATTCCGTGATTATATAAAACTTAATATTAATTCATCATTAATAAATAATTTATAAAAATTAGGCTGAAGAATAAATTTAGTTTAAGTCAAATTTTCTTTATTTTTAAGCTTTCATTTATGGCGATACCTTCTCTTAAACCATCATCAAAAACTATTGATTCATTCATACCAAGAACTTCAAATATTGTTTTATAGATCATAATGCCAGTTTCAATATACTCTACTCTACCTTTTCCAACTAATTTTAAAAGTTGATCTTCTGTAGAATTTTTTAAGAGCTTTAAACAATCTGATATATCACCAAAGTAAACTTTAGTTCCATTGATTAAGTTCCTATCATATGATTTGATATCTAGGCCTAATTTTAAAGCTGCTATAGTTGTAGGAGTTCCTGCAGTTGCAATGAAAGTATAATTATTAGGATTTATATTATTATCATTTAAAAACTTTGAAATTTCATTTTTCCTAAATTCTAATTTAGCATCAAGATTACCACTTTTAAATACATCTTGAGTCATAGTAACAATTCCAAAGTCAAAACTTTTTGCTATATGTTTATCGTTTGTATTAATAATGAGCTCAGTTGAACCACCACCAATATCAAGCAAAATAAAATTTTTTGAGTTAATTTCTTCTCTAATAAGTGCATATTTAATTGCAAGTAAAGTTAACCTTGCTTCTTCATTTCCATCAATGATTTTAAACTTTGTTCCACACTGTGTGTTTAATTTTTTTAATATTTCATCACTGTTATTAGCTTTTCTCATTGCAGCCGTTGTTATACATACAGCATCTTTAGGATCATATTTTACAACTTTAATTGATTCATTTATAGCATCAATTACTCTTTGAGTGGCTTCATTTGAGATGTTTCCTGTTTCTACAAGGCCATCTGCTGTTCCTACTACTTTGTTGTATTCTGATATTACTTTATGATTTTCATAGTCATATTTTAAGACTCTAAAAGAGTTAGAGCCTAAATCTATAGAAATTACTTCTTTATTCATTATTGTTATAAGTGTGGAATTTTTATTTTAGAATTTAAAGAAAAACCGATTACAGCCATTAAAATCAATACAAAGTATTCATTTACAAAACCTGTTAAAAAAATTAAATACACAACAAAAAGTAAAATAGCTCCAAGTGGAGT
>JBDNBT010000100.1:0-34708 GCA_039767755.1 Sulfurovum sp. | reverse complement strand
TGTGGATTATGTGAAAAAATCTGTATAGCTAATTGTATTAGAATGGAAACTAAAATAGATGAAAATTCTAGAAAAGAAGTTTTAGAATATACAATTAATATGGGTAGATGTATTTTCTGTGGATACTGTGCTGAAGTTTGTCCTGAACTTGCTATTGTTCATGGTGGAAGATATGAAAATGCTTCTGAACAAAGAGCTCATTTTGGATTAAAAGATGACTTTTTAACACCTGAAAATGCTTTAGGTCAACAACTTGAGTTTGATGGTTTTGGTTCTGTTTCTCCAGATGCAGATAAAAAAGTTACTAAAACTCCGTTGTCATATTAAGGGGATTGAATGTTTGAAGTTGTTGCTTTTATAATCTTTTCTGTTTTAACTATAGGAATGTTTGGAATTACTGTACTAACTAATAATGCACTATACGCAATGAGTGCCTTAGCAGCTGGTATGATATTTATTTCAGCGTTTTTCTTCTTGTTAAATGCAGACTTTTTAGGTGCAGTGCAAATTGTTGTTTATACAGGTGCTGTAATGGCACTATATGCCTTTGGTATGATGTTCTTTGATACATTAAGCCAAATTGATGAAAAAATAAAAAACCCTAGATTAGTGTTTTTGTTATCAGGTTTAACTGCTTTAATAGTTGTTGTAATCTTCATAGCACCTGTTATTGGGGAAAATGTTGTTGCTGCTTATCCTGTAAATGCTGAATTAGGAAATTCAACTGAAGTTGGTTTAGTTTTATTTACTAAATACTTAGTTCCATTTGAAGTTGCTGCTGTTATGTTACTTGTAGCAATGATTGGTGGAGTTGTTTTAGCAGGAAAACAAATGACTAATTCTTGGTCTGATATGACAGAAGAAGAAATCGATGAAGAAATTAGACTTGAAAAAGAAGAAGCAAAAAAGGATGATAAATGACACTAACACTTAATGCTTATTTAATTCTTTCTATTATTTTATTTGCCATTGGACTAATTGGGGTTTTAAGAAGAAAAAATGTTTTAATGCTTTTCTTCTCAACTGAGATTATGTTAAATGCTGTAAATGTAGGATTAGCTGCTGTATCTCATTATCATGGAGATTTAACAGGTCAAATCTTCGCATTCTTTATTATTGCAGTTGCTGCAAGTGAAGTTGCTATTGGTTTAGGACTTTTAATTCTTTGGTATAAAAGAACTGGATCTATTAACTTAGATGATATTGCTAAGATGAAAGGGTAAGAATGGAAAAGTATATATGGATTGTACTATTTGCCCCATTAGTTGGATCATTAGTAGCAGGATTATTTGCAACAAGAGGTAAACTTTTATTTACAGGTTTATTTACTTCATTAATGTTAGCTGTTTCAATGTACGCTGCATTAAAACTTCTAATAGATGTTTATACAACAGGTACTACATATCATGTTGAATTGTTTGATTGGATTGTAATTGGTGGATTAGATATTCCATTTGGATTTATAGTTGATCATGTAAGTGTTGTTATGATGTCTGTTGTTACAGTTGTTTCAACAATGGTACACATTCACTCAATTGGATATATGGAACATGATAAGGGCTTTAATAGATACTTCTCTTACTTATCAGCGTTCGTATTTTCAATGCTTATTTTAGTTATGGCTGATAACTTTGCTGTACTATTTATAGGATGGGAAGGTGTTGGTGTTTGTTCTTGGTTATTAATTGGATTTTGGTATCACAAAGAATCTGCATCATGGGCTGCAAATGAAGCCTTTATCATGAACAGAGTTGGAGACTTAGGATTATTCTTAGGTATGTTCATGTTATATTGGAACTTAGGAAGTTTACAATATGAAGTTGTATTTGCAAATATAGCTACACTTGAGCATTCAACTTTAATTTGGATTGGTTCATTATTGTTCTTAGGAGCTATGGGTAAATCTGCTCAGTTCCCATTACATACATGGTTAGCAGATGCTATGGAAGGTCCTACACCTGTTTCTGCTTTAATTCACGCTGCTACTATGGTAACAGCTGGGGTTTATTTAGTTATTAGATCACATGAATTGTATGCACTTATTCCAGAAGTAGGATATGCAATAGCAGCTCTTGGGGCATTTGTTGCAATATTTGCAGCTTCAATGGCTTTAGTAAACAATGATATGAAAAGAATTATTGCATATTCAACATTATCTCAATTAGGATATATGTTTGTAGCAGCTGGACTTGGAGCGTATTGGGTTGCACTATTCCACTTAGCTACACATGCCTTCTTTAAATCTGTATTATTCTTAGGTGCAGGTAATGTTATGCATGCTATGAATGATGAATTAGATATTAGAAAAATGGGTGGATTACACAAAAAGATGAAAGCTACATCATATATTATGATTATAGCTTCACTTGCACTTGCTGGTATCTTCCCATTAGCTGGTTTCTTCTCAAAGGATAAGATTTTAGAAGCAGCATTTAACGCAGATGCTATTTTAATTTGGGGGACATTATTGGTTACGGCTGGATTAACTGCATTCTATTCATTTAGATTAGTTATGAAAATCTTCTTTGGACCTCAAAACTATAGTGATAAAGAATTCCATCCACATGAAGCAAGATGGTTTGCTGTTATTGCTATGTTACCATTGGCTGTATTAGCTATTATCGCAGGATGGTATGAACATTCATTTATAGATTTTGTAACAAAAACACTTCCGACATGGGAAGCGACATCATTAAGTAGTGCAACTATCTGGATATTAATTATTGTTACAAGTGCAACTGCAATACTAGGAATAGCAGTTGCTGTTTATAAATACAGAAATGGTGGATTTGATAAATCTTGGGAAAATACGTTTATTTATAGATTATTAAGTAACCAGTATTATATTCCTAAGTTTTATGAAGTAGCTATCTCAAAACCTTATAAAGCTATATCTGATTGGATATTTAGAGTTATTGAGGTTGATATTATTGATACGGCAATTGATGGTATTGCTAAGCTTATTTACAAGGCTGGAAAAGGTGCGAGACCTATACAGTCTGGAAACTTATCATCAAGTTTAAGACTAATGGCTTTAGGACTAATTCTAGGTTTACTTTTTGCATTAGTTTTAGCATTATTACAAGGGGCTAAGTAATATGGAAAATATTTTATCTATGCTGATATTCTTCCCTGCAGTTGCAGCGACTGTTGGATTTCTAATTGACAAAAATTCAATGAGACAATTTGGTGTTGTTGTAACAGCTGTGGAATTCGTTTTATCTATACTGTTATGGTATAACTTTGACCCTTCTGTTGCAACTATGCAGTTTGTTGCTCAGTTACCTTTAATTCCATCTTATGGTATTAATTATGTAGTTGGTGTTGATGGGGTATCTTTATTCTTAGTTGTTATGATTACCTTAATGACTATGATTGCTGTAATTGGATTAACTGAAAAGAAAAACGTTAAGAATCTTATTATTACTATGCTTTTCTTAGAAATGACTATGGTTGGTGTATTCGTTTCTTTAGATGTAATTATGTTCTATGTATTTTGGGAATTAACACTAATTCCTATGTTCTATATTGTAGGATTTTGGGGAGCAGAAAAAAGATTTTACGCTGCTATTAAATTCTTCTTATATACATTTATTGGTTCATTAATTATGCTTATTGGTATTCTTTACTGTGGGTATGTTTTCCATCAAACATCAGGGGTATGGAGCTTTAACTTATTAGATTGGTATAGTGTTATTTTACCCGTTGATTTACAGTTATGGTTATTTATAGCATTCTTCTTTGGATTTGCTGTAAAAGTACCAATGTTCCCATTCCATACATGGTTACCATTAACTCACGGTCAAGCTCCAACAATTGGTTCAATTGTGCTAGCTGCTGTATTACTAAAAATGGAAACATACGGGTTTATTAGATTTTCATTACCACTGTTTCCAGATGCAAGTGTATACTTCACAGGATTTATGACGGTACTTGGTCTTATTGCTATTGTTTATACTGCTATGATTGCATATGCTCAAGAAGATATGAAGCAGATGATTGCATACTCTTCAATTTCTCACATGGGTGTTATTATCCTTGGGGTGTTTGCTTTAAATATTGAAGGTATAGCAGGGGCTGTTTACTTAATGATCGGTCATGGTATTGTATCAGGAGCACTGTTTATGTGTGTTGGGGTACTTTATGATAGACGTAAAACTAAGATGATAAAAGAATTTGGTGGATTAGCTCATAATATGCCTGTATTTGCTACTGTTTATGCGGTTGTATTAATGGCATCTGTTGGATTACCATTGACAGTTGGATTTATTGGTGAGTTCTTATCATTATTAGGATTCTTTAAAGCAAGTCCTATATTAGCATTCATTGCTTCTTTAACAATTGTATTAAGTGTTATTTACATGCTTTCTATGTACAAAAGAACATTCTTTGGTAAATTAGTTAAAGAGGAGAATAAAGGCTTAAAAGATATCTTTGGTAGAGAGTTAGTAGCTTTAGGTTCACTTGTAGTTTTAATTATAGTAATGGGTATTTATCCAAAACCTATATTAGATCCACTAAATACAACAGTTACACACCTAACAAAAGTTATGGAAGTAAAAGCAGTTGAACAAGACACAAAAGATAGACTTAGACAGCTTAATACTGTTGGGGAGGTTAAGTAATGATAGATCCTATTTCAATTAACTTAGAAAGCTTAAACTTAGGCTCACTAGCACCTGTGGCAATTGCTTTAATTGGTGCAATAAGTATATTATTAACAGACCTTTTCAACAAAGGTGGACATAAGTCTTTATATGTTGTTTTAGTTGTACTATTTTTAGCTTTTGATTTATTTACATTACTAGCTTACTCAGGACCACAAAGAGGTATGTTTGATTTAATGCTAATTGATGGTATTGCTGTTTTATCGCAGATTATTATATTAGTTGGTGCTATATTATTTAGTTTCTTAAGTTTATCAAAACTAAGATTCCAAGAGTTTAGATACGCTGAATACTTTGCTTTATATATGTTTATGGTTGCTGGTTTCCAATTTATGGTAAGTACAGACTCATTAATATTAATTTTTGTAGGACTTGAAACTTCATCTTTAGCTTTATATACTATTATTGCTATGCATAACAGAATGACTACACTTGAAGCATCAATTAAATACTTTACAATGGGTGCTTTAACTGCTGCTTTCTTTGCCTTTGGTTCAATGATTTTCTATGCCGTAACAGGTTCAGTTGAATTATCAGAAATTTCAAGGGTATTAGTTGAACAAAATATGCTTTCAACAGATAACTTCTCTCAATATATGATGGTATTAGTTGGATTTGTATTTATGTTTGCTGCTTTAGGGTTTAAATTATCATTATTCCCTTATCATATTTGGGTTCCAGATGTTTATCAAGGGTCAACTTCAGCCTTAGCAGGATTTATGTCAGTTGTTCCAAAAATGGCTGGTTTTGTTGTGGCTTTAAGATTTTTTGAAATCTTTATACAAGCGGGTGATATTATAGTTCAAACTATGCTTTATGTTACTGTTGTATTAACTATGACTATTCCAAATATTATTGCTTTACAACAAACAAATATTAAAAGAATGCTTGCATATTCATCTGTATCAAATGCAGGTATGGCAATGGCTGCAATTTTAATTGGTACTACTCAATCACATAGTGCATTGTTTTTATATTGGGTATTATTTATGATTACTAACTTTGGTGCTTTTGGTATGCTATGGTTAAATAGGGGTAAATCTACAAAAGATTATTCATCTCCATATGACTTAGATTCATTATCAGGGTTAGCCCAAATTTCACCATTTACGGCAGCTATTATAGGATTATTCTTATTTGCATTAACTGGATTGCCACCATTTGCATTATTCTGGGGAAAAATGTTCTTGGTTTCAAGTGCTGTAAATGCGGGTGAAATTGCATTAGCAATTATCATTGTATTAAACTCTGCAATTGCTGCATATTACTACTTAAAACCAATATCTTATATCTTTCTAAGAGATCCAGATGCAAGGTTTAAAACAAAATTTATGCAAAATGCTTCTGTTCCAATGAAATCAGTAGTTGGAATGTGTGTTGTTTTAGCAATTATTTCTGTAATATTTGTAGAACCATTATTGAATATAATCACAGCTTACGTTACACAAGCTGGGTTCTAAACTCGAAATTTCCAAAGTCAATTGGACTTTGGAAAAGACTTTATAAACTTAAACTTACCAATTTACTGATAAAATCTTCTTAATTTAAAATATATTATAAAATTTACAAAAGGATTAACCTTTGAAAACAATTAGTGTAGCACACTCACCAGATGCAGATGATATTTTTATGTATTATGCAATCAAGTTCGGTTGGGTAGGAGTAGAAGATACAAATTTTGAAAATATAGCTGAAGATATTGAAACATTAAATCAAGCTACATTAAAAGGGCAATATGATATTTGTGCAATATCATTTGCTTTATATCCATTAATTAAAGATGATTATGCACTATTAAGAACTGCTGTTTCTTTTGGTGAAGGTTATGGACCTAAACTTATAAAGAAAAAAGGCACAAAGTTAAAAAGAAACTTTAAAGTAGCACTAAGTGGCGAATTTACTACTAATGCTTTATTATTTAAAATAGCCTACCCAAATGCAAGAATAACATATATGAATTTTTTAGAAATAGAACAAGCTGTTATAGATGGTACAGTTGATGCAGGTGTTTTAATCCATGAATCAATTTTAACTTTTAATGATGAACTTGAAGTTGAAAAAGAGATGTGGGATATTTGGTGTGAGTTAAGTGGGGGAGATTTACCTTTACCTTTAGGTGGAATGTGTATTAGAAGATCTATTCCTATTACTAATGCAATTGAATATGAAAATGCTTTAATAAAAGCAGTTGATGTAGCAAATAAAAATAGAAAAGTATTAGCACCTATGCTTTTAGACAAAGGTTTAATAAGAGTTGATGCAGAAACTTTAGATAATTATTTAGATTTATATGCAAATGATAACTCTATAAATTTAAGTGAAATCCAATATAAAGCTTTAGATAAACTCTATGAATTAGGGTATAAACATGGATATTTTGGTGAACAAATAAAAAGTGAAGATTATTTAATTCCAAATGAATATAAAGAGTTAAGAAACAACTAATGGAAAACTTCTTCAAAGAAATTGATTTTTCAAAATACTCAGGATTGAAAATAGGACCAACAAGTGAAGTTTTGGTTATAAATGAAATTGGTGAGTATGAGGATTATCAAATCTTAGGAAGAGCAAATAATGTTTTAATATCAAATAATCACCCAAAATTTGCAATTTTAGGTGAAAAATTTAATTACATTGAACAAAAAGATGATCTTTTATACGTAGGATGTGCCACAACTTCAGGTAAACTTCTAACATATACAAGAAATCATGATATAGCTCATTTGGAGTTTTTAGCTAAGTTACCTGGAAATATGGGTGGACTAACTAAGATGAATGCTGGACTTAAAAGTTGGGAAGTTCTTAATCATGTACACAGTATAAAAACAAAAGATGGCTATGTGGATGTGAAAGATATAGATTTTTCATACAGACACACAGAAATAAATACTATAATCTACGAAGTTGTTTTCAATATTGAAAAAGGCTTTTGTAAAGAAGAATTGAAAAAATTTAATAAAATGAGAGATAACCAACCTCATATGCCTAGTGCTGGATCATGTTTTGTGAATCCTGAAGGTGATTTTGCTGGTAGATTAATTCAAGAAGTTGGATTAAAAGGTTATAAAATTGGAAATATGGGTTTTTCAAATGAACATGCTAATTTTTTAGTAAACCATGGAAATGGTTCATTTGATGAGGCTATAAAAATAATAGAATTAGCGAAGAATAAAGTCAAAGAAAGATTTAATATAGATTTAAAACTAGAAATTTTAGTTTATTAGAGAGTATTAATTCTTTTTTGTTAGAATACACAAATTTAAATACAATTAAGGTTTTTTAGTGAAGAATTTAGTAATAGTGGAATCACCCGCAAAAGCGAAAACAATTTCAAAATTTTTGGGTAGTGATTATAAAGTTATGGCATCAATGGGACATGTTAGAGATTTACCCAAGTCAAAATTAGGTTTTGATCCTGACAACAATTTTGAACCAAAATATATGGTTACAACTGATAAGAAAAAAGTTATCAGTGACTTAAAAAAAGAGATTACTAAAGATACTACTATTTACCTAGCGGCCGATGAGGATAGAGAGGGTGAAGCTATTGCTTGGCACCTGATTCCTGCTTTAAAAATCGAGAAAAACCCTATTAAAAGAATTGTATTTCATGAGATTACAAAGGGTGCAATTTTAGATGCCCTTGCAAATCCAAGAGAAGTAGATCAACATTTAGTTGATGCACAACAAGCAAGAAGAATTCTTGATAGAGCAGTTGGTTATGAACTTTCACCATTACTATGGAAAAAAGTAAGATATGGTTTAAGTGCAGGTAGAGTTCAAAGTGTTGCTGTAAGAATTATTGTTGATAGGGAAGATGAAATTAAAAGCTTTATTCCAGAAGAATACTGGAAAATAAAAGCAAATTTTTCAAGTCCTCAACTTCTAGCTGAGTTAGCTAAACAAAACGGTAAGAATGTAAAAGTTACTAATGAAACTCAGGCAAATGAAATAAAAGCTTCATGTGATGCTGGTGAATATAAATTAGTTGATATTGAAGAAAAAGATAGCAAAAGAAACCCTGCTGCTCCTTTTACTACATCTACATTACAACAAGAGGCTTCAAGAAAATTAGGCTTTTCTGTAAAACAAACGATGATTATTGCTCAGCAACTTTATGAAGGAAATGTTGGTAGTATTCCTGGACATTCAGGAGGTTTAATTACATATATGAGAACTGACTCATTAAATCTTTCAACTGTTGCAACTAGTGCTGCTAAAAGTGTAATTGAAGATGAATATGGAAAAGAGTATTCACTTCCAAAACCTAGAAGTTACAAATCAAAAGCAAAAGGTGCTCAAGAGGCTCACGAAGCTATTAGACCTGTAAACTTAGCATTAAAACCAACAGATATTAGAAACTATGTTGATAACGCACAATACAAACTTTATAGCTTAATTTGGAAAAGAACATTAGCTACACAAATGCAAGTTGCTAAAATTGCTAATACTACTTATAAAATTCAAGCTGGAAAAGACCAAGAGTTTGAATTCCAAACAAAGGGACAAAGAATTATTTTCCCTGGATTTATGAAAGTATATACAGAAGGTAGCGATAATCCTGAGTCTGCTTTAGATAGTGCTGAGAAAATATTACCTACTATAAAAGTAGGAACAGTTTTAGAGTTAGAAAAACTTGATTTAGAGCAATTATTTACTAAACCACCTGCAAGATATACAGAAGCATCACTTGTTAAAAAACTTGAAAGTGAAGGAATAGGAAGACCATCTACATATGCCCCAACTATTTCAACTATTCAAGCAAGGGAATATGTAGTTAAAACAGAAGATAAAAAATTAGCTCCAACACCAACAGGTGAAATAGTTAATAAGTTCTTAGTTGATCATTTTTCTCATATTGTAGATTTAGGATTTACTGCAAAAATTGAAGGTGAATTTGATAATATTGCTGAGGGTAAAATATCTTGGGAACAAGTTATGAGAGACTTTTATGGGGACTTTAAAAAGACTATTGAGATAAAAGAAGAAACAGTTAATAAAGAAGATTATCTTCAAGTAAGAGAAATAGGAACAGATCCAATATCAGGTAAACCAATGAGTGCTAGAGTTGGAAGATTTGGTCCATTTGTTCAGATAGGAACAAAAGATGATGAAGAAAAGCCAAAGTTTGTTGCTATTCCTGATCACTTAAACATGGATACAATCACTCAAGAAGAGGCATTATTTTTATTTACTTTACCAAGGGTTGTTGGTCAAACAAATGAAGGTGAAGATATTAAAGCTAATATCGGAAGATTTGGTCCATACTTACAAGTTAAAACTAAATATTATTCTTTAAAAGAAGATGATCCATATACAATTGAAGAACCAAGAGCTAAAGAACTTATTAAATTAATGGATGAAGAAAAAGCAAAAAATACAATTGCTAATTTTGAGAAAGAAAAAATCCAAGTTTTAATAGGAAGATACGGTCCATATATTAAACAAGGTAGAAAAAACTATAAGATTCCTAAAGGAAAAGAAGCAGAAAGTTTAACACTAGAGGATTGTTTAGAAATTATAGCTAATGATGGAAAAGCACCTGCAAAAAAAGCTGCCGCTAAAAAGGCTCCTGCTAAGAAAACTACAGCTAAAAAGACAACTGCAAAAAAAACTACAACTAAAAAAGCACCAGTTAAAAAAGCTCCTGCCAAAAAAAGTGCTGAAACAAAATAATGAAAATAGGAATACTTTCTGATAGTCACACAAAGAGTGACTATCAACAAGAAGTTATAGATCATCTAAAAAATGAAGGATCACAGTACCTTATACATGCAGGTGATCTTTGTATTAAAGAGAATTTAGAACAACTTGAAAATAGTGGATTAACTTATGTTTCTATTTTTGGAAACAATGATATGGGACTGACTGCTTACTCAAATGAGTTTTTTATCAAACAAGAACCATATTTATTTAAAATAAAAGATATAAAATTTAAATTAATGCACTTACCATATTATCTAACTCCTGACGATTGTGATGTGGTGATATTTGGACATACCCATAAGTTTGAAGTGGAGTACACAAATAAGACACTTTTCGTAAACCCTGGTGAAGTTTGTGCTAGAGAAAAGCCTTTAATTGAATGTGTTCTTTTAGAAATTAAAGAAAATGAGTATATAATCACGTATTATTTTAGAAATATAAATGAAAAATGTTTTAAGAAAGAAGAGATAAGATATGAGCGAAAAATTTAAAGTAACTGATGAAATTTTTTTATGTGCTATTTGTAATGTTGAGAGTGGTACATGTAATGAAGACTGTAAATTCTGTACACAAAGTGTAAGATATAAAGCAGACATCAATAGATATAAAATGAAAACAACAGAACAAGTTATTTCTGAAGCTAAAAGAGCAAGAGAAAATGGTGCAGTTGGTTTCTGTCTAGTTACAGCGGGACTTGGGTTAACTGATAAAAAAACTGAGATTATTGCAGATTTAGCAAGGGCTGTTAAAGCTGAAAATTTAGGTTTAAGATTAATTGCTTGTAATGGAACAGCTTCAGTTGAACAACTAAAAAAACTAAAAGCAGCTGGTGTTGATAACTACAATCACAACCTTGAAGCATCTAGAGAGTATTATCCTGAGATTTGTACTACTCACACATGGGATGAAAGATACGAAACTTGTAAAAATGTAAAAGAAGCTGGATTACAACTTGTATGTGGTGGAATTTTTGGAATGGGTGAAACTCAAGAAGATAGAATCTCTATGATTAAATCTATTGCTTCACTCGATCCTATGAATGTACCATTAAACTTTTTCCATCCTAATGAAGCTCTACCACTAGTTGAAAACTCGATTTCTAGAGAAGAAGCATTTGAGTTAATTGAATTAGCTAGAGAAATGATTCCAAATGCACATAAAATCATGGTTGCAGGTGGAAGAGAATTAATGTTCGGTGAACAACAGTATGAAATCTTTGAAAGAGGTGCCAATGCATTTGTTATTGGAGATTACTTAACTACTACTGGTAAAACTCCTAAAGATGATGTTGCAGCTTTAGAAGCTCTTGGATACAAGATTGCAAAGAATTTCGTTCGAATGTCTGACGAAAAATAATATAAAACAAATTCTTTTAAAAGGTCTTAATTAATGAGTGAAGAAATACTAATAATCATTACCATTTCATTGATTATATTTGCTTCACCTCTAATTGGTAAACTTATAAAACTTCCAACAGTTACTGTTGAAATAATTCTAGGAGCATTAGCTGCATACTTTGCATTTATTAATGAACATGCAATTTTGCAGCTTGCGGCTAACTTAGGATTTTTATATTTAATGTTTTTAGCAGGACTTGAAATTGATCTAAAAAAGATTGTAAATATCACTCCAACTTTACTTAGAAGATCAATTATATATAACATAGTACTTTTTTCACTCTCTACTTTAATATCTTTATATTTTGATTTAGGGAAAGTGTTTATAGTAATACTTCCTTTAATTTCTATAGGATTATTAGCTGCACTTAAAAAAGAGTATGGTGATGTAGAGTGGATTCAATTAGCAATAATAGTTGGATTAATAGGTGAGATAGTTTCTATCTTTGCTTTAACGGCTGTTTCTGCTGCATTAGAGTTTGGTGTTAACTATGAATTTTATAAAGCTATGACACTGTTTGTTGCCTTCTTAATCTCTATGTTCGTTATTTATAAACTATTTCATAATCTTATTTGGTGGTATCCTGAGATTAAAAACTATTTAATGCCAGAAAATGATCATCAAGAACAAGATATTAGAATATCAATGGCCATATTCTTTTTAATGATTGCTGTTATGATGGCTTTAAATTTAAAGGTTGCATTTGGAGCCTTCATCGCTGGAATGTTCATCACTACATTTTTTGAAGAACATAATAAGCAATTACCACATAAACTAGAGCACTTTGGTTTTGGTTGGTTAGTACCTATATTCTTTATTTCTGTAGGAGCATCTTTTGAAATTGAAGCATTATTAAATGTAGAACTTGTTAAGAAAGCATTACTAATAGTGTTAGCTATGGTTAGTATTAGAATATTAGCTTCAACATTATTTATTAAAGAGTTAGGTTTTGATAAGTTCTATATGCTAGGATTATCTCACTCTATGCCAATTACTCTTTTAATTGCAGTTACTACTTTAGCTTATAAAAATTACTCTATCACACAAGAGTATTATTATGCATTCATTTTGGCTGCTATACTAGAAGTATTGATTGTAATGATACTTATTAGAGTTTTTGCAACAATAATTAAAAATAAAGAAGCTTTAAAAATAAAGACTAATTTAAAATAGAAATGTTAACGTTTTCTTGTAAAATTTTATAAGATGATGGTTTATTTGAAGTTTTGATCACAACTCTAAAAAAGTCATTCTTTTTGTGATTCCCAACTATTACATTTGTAAAATTTTTAGAGTCTAATGTTTCTTTTTTTGTTGTGAATCTTTTAATTGCTTTAAAATCAAATACAATTTTATTTTCTTTCTCTAGATTAAACTTTCTTATCATCGGATACTTTGTATTAATAGATAAAGTATTTTCATTGTAAGAAATTTCTAAATAGGGTAAAGGTTTGATTGTTTTATTTTGTATCTTGATAGGTGTTTCAGGTTTTGGAAGTATAACTTCTTTGGTAGTTAGTAATTCTTTATTTTTTAGTATTTTTTGTTGATTTTCTTTTAAAAGTTTAGCTTGAGATTTTTGAATATCTAGGTTGATCTGCTCAATAATCCTTGCTTTTTCTTCTTCATAAGCATTTGTAGCTACAAAGGGGTTTTCTCTAGCTTGTAAAGAAATAAAAGTAAGTAAAGAAAGAGATATAATCGTAAGTCTATTCATTGTTCAGGCTCCAGATTTTTTAATTCAAAATACTCTTTTTGTAAATTGGCATTTTCTTTTTGAAGTCTTGTAATTTCTGATTCTAAATATACTTTTTTATCTTTTAAACTAGAATACACTTCAATAGAGTTATCACCAAACAAAATAATAGAAATATGATAGCTAAGAAACATCGTAAAAGCAATAGAACCTATTGCTAGAACGATAAATTTTTTATTGATTTTATTATCTCTATTATTTTTAGACATACTATTTATTTAGAAAACGGTTGCTTTCCTAGATATTCAGAATAACCAATTTCAGCACCAATCTCTAATAATCTATTATATTTAGCGATTCTATCTGATCTTGCAGTTGATCCTGTTTTAATTTGTCCACAGTTTAAAGCAACAGCAAAATCAGCAATAAATGCATCTTCTGATTCACCTGATCTATGAGACATTACACAATTGTAATTATTTCTTTGTGCTAATCTAATTGTTTGCATTGTTTCAGATACAGATCCAATTTGATTTGGTTTAATTAAGATAGAGTTTGCGATATCTTTAGAGATACCTTCTGCTAAAATTGAAGCATTAGTTACGAATAAATCATCACCAACTAGTTGAACTTTGTCTCCAATTTTCTCAGTTAATATTTTCCATCCATCCCAGTCATCTTCACTTAATCCATCTTCAATAGATACGATTGGGTATTTTGAACATAAATCAGCGTAGTAATCTACTAGCTCAGCTGAAGTAAGAGTTCTTCCTTCACCTTTTAATTCGTATTTACCTTCATCGTTAATTAATTCAGATGCAGCAACGTCAAGTGCAATTGCAACTTGCTCACCAGCTTTATAACCAGCATTTTCAATTGCTTCTAAGATAACATTAATAGGTTCTTCGTTTGATTTTAAGTTTGGAGCAAATCCACCTTCGTCACCAACTGCAGTTGACTCACCCATTTTATCAATTACTTTTTTTAAGTGTTGATAAATTTCAGATACAGCTCTTAATCCATCATTAAAGTTTTCAAATCCTGTTGGCATAACCATATATTCTTGGAAATCTACTGAGTTATTAGCATGTTCTCCACCATTGATGATATTGAACATAGGTACAGGCATAACCATAGCATTTGCACCACCTAAGTATCTATATAGAGGCATTTTTAAAGATGCAGCTGCAGCTCTTGCTACTGCCATAGATACACCTAGAACAGCATTTGCACCTAAGTTTGCATAGTTGTGAGTACTATCTATATCTTTCATAGTAGCATCTACTTCAGCTTGATTAAATGGGCTTAAACCGATTAACTCATTTGCAATTACAGTGTTTACATTTTCAACTGCTTTTAAAACACCTTTACCTAAGAATCTATCATCACCGTCTCTTAATTCTAATGCTTCTCTTTTACCTGTTGATGCACCACTTGGAACGATTGCATTTTCTTTTGTACCGTCACTTAAAATAACTGTTGCTCTTACAGTTGGGTTACCTCTTGAATCTAATACTTCATCTGCGTATATGTTATCAATAAATACCACGTATGTCTCCTAAATATGTTTTTTTATTATAATTGTTTAGATTATATCCAAAAGTTGTTTGTTAATAGCTTTTGTAGGTTACTTTGTTAAAAGTAGAAAAATACAAGGAAATAGTTTCCTTGTATTTTGTAGTTATTTTTAAAAAGATGTATATTATTCTGTATCTGAATCAGCGTCTTGTAATGGTTCACCTTGAATGATTTCATCATTCACACCCATAGCTGCTAATATTTTTTGTTCTATTTCAGTTGCTATTTCTGGATTATCTTTTAAAAATACTTTTGAATTCTCTTTACCTTGACCAATTTTTGAATCACCATAAGAGAACCAAGCTCCAGCTTTATCAACAATATCAAGTTTAACACCATAATCAATAAGTTCTCCCATCTTAGAGATACCTTCACCAAACATAATGTCAAATTCAGCCACTTTAAATGGCGCAGCTACTTTGTTTTTAACAACTTTTACTTTAGCTCTGTTACCAATAGAATTTTCACCTTGTTTAAGTGTTGCAATTCTTCTAATATCAAGTCTTACAGATGAGTAGAATTTAAGTGCATTTCCACCTGTAGTTGTTTCTGGACTTCCATATCCAGTCATTCCTATTTTCATTCTTATTTGGTTAATGAAAATAACTGTAGTGTTCATTTTATTTAATAAACCAGTTATTTTTCTAAGTGCTTTACTCATTAATCTAGCTTGAACACCAACTTGTTGATCATCCATATCTCCATCAATTTCTACTTTAGGAGTTAGTGCTGCAACTGAGTCAACTACAACTAAATCAACTGCACCACTTCTAATAACAGTTTCTAAAATTTCTAATGCTTGCTCACCAAAATCAGGCTGAGATACAAGTAAGTTATCTATATCTACACCAATATCTCTAGCATATTTAGTATCTAAAGCGTGCTCTGCATCAATAAATGCACATACTCCACCAGCTTTTTGACATTCTGCAATAGCATGTAGTGTTAATGTAGTTTTACCAGATGATTCAGGTCCATAGATTTCAATAACTCTACCTTTTGGAATTCCTCCAACACCTAAAGCTAAATCAAGTCCTAATGATCCTGTTGATATTGCTTCTGTTGGGATTACTTCTTTATCCCCAAGTCTAATTAAAGTACCTTTACCAAATGTTTTATCTATTTGTTTAATAGCTAAGTCTAGTGATTTTCTTTGATTATCATCCATAAGTTTCTTCCTAATTGGTGTTTTAATTTTTGTTATGTGAGAATTTTAGCGAGTTTTTTCTTTACTTAGTAAAAATATTTCATATTGAAATATTTATTTTATAAAAAGTATAAGCATTAATTATTTAATGTTATAAAATAAGTTAGTTTTAAAAAACATTGTGTATAATATAACTAAAAAAATAACAATATAGTTATTGAAGGAAATATAATGAAGCTTTTAACAAGAAATAAATTCTTCTCAGTTTTAGCATCTGTTTGTATCTTAAGTGTAAATATAAATGCATTAACTTTAAAAGAAAGTGTATTAGAAACATTAAATACAAATCCTATTATTAAAGAAAGACTTAAAAATTTTAATGAAAGTCAACAAGATTTAGAAATTACAAAATCTGAATGGCTTCCGTCTTTAGATTATGTAGGAACATTTGGACGAAACAATGCAGGTGAAATAAAAGATTATTCTAATAACAGAGAATATAAAAATAGTGTTACAGATGAAACTTATAATCATTACACAAACTCATTAAAGTTAACTCAAAATATTTTTAATGGTTTTAGTACTACTCACAAAATAGAATACAATGAAGCAAGTATTCTTGCTTCAGCCTACCACTATCTTGAAAATGCAAATGACATTGCTTTCCAAATTGTTGGAGCATATATTGATGTTGTTAGAAGTTATCAATTGTATTAGAATGCAAAAGACAACGTTCTAATTAATGAAAAAATTTATAATGATGTACAAGCATTATTTGATCAAGGTCTTACAACAAGATCAGAAATGACTAAAATTTTATGCTTCATTATCGTTAGCAAAATCTAATTTAGTTGTTGAAAAGAATAATACAATTGACAAAGAATTTAGATTTAAAAGATTGTTTGGTAGGGATGCTGATGTATCAACCTTTTCATTACCTAGTTTAAATTATGCTATGCCTGAAAGTATAGAACGAGCTACTATGTATGCCATTAGAAATAACCCTTAGATATTAGTTAGCAACTTCAATATTAAAGCTGCACAAGCTTTATATAAAGAGAAAAAAAGCAGTTTTTATCCTAAGATTGATCTTGAACTAGAACAAGTTTTTAATGATGTTAGTCAAGGAAATAATTTTGATAATCCCGACGATAGATTTAAAGCATACGCTGTTATTAGTTGGAACTTATATAAGGGTGGAGCTCATAGTGCTGATGTTCAAAAAAGTAGAAGTATTATTAATAAAGAAGTAGAAATTCAAAGAGATTTAAAAAGACAAACTATAGAAGGTCTAGAGCTTTCATGGTCTGCTTATCACTTACTGAGTGATCAATTAAAAGAATTATATAACTATAATGGTTTTTCACAAGAAACACTTGAAAGCTATCAAAGTGAGTATGAGATGGGAAGAAGAACTTTATTAGATTTATTATCTGCTCAAAATGATATTTTAAGTTCAAAAAATCAAATTATTAATGCTCAAATGGATAAATTATATGCACAATATAGAATTTTAGATGCTATGGGTGTATTGGTTAAAGCTGTTGTGGAAGATACAGATGTATTTAATAAAATAGCATCACCCACTATCAATCCATTCGATATTGTTGAAGATACTCTTCCTGTTAATCTTGATGTAGATGCTGATAAGATTATAGATGCTAATGATATCTGTGATAACTCTGAAAATGGAAATAATGACATAACACCTTATGGATGTTCTCAAGAGAAAAAAGATAGTGATATAGATGGCATAATTGATGCTAAAGATGAATGTCCAAATACAACATTTGGCGCTACTGTTGGTGCTAATGGTTGTGAAGTAAATGATTCAAAAAACAAATTTTTTAAAGAACAAAACTCTTTTATAAACTCTGTACCAGCTTATACGGAAGAAAGTCCAATAAAATCAGAAAAATTAGGTTTATATGATTATCAATTTGACTTTAATCCTAATAGAAATATTAAATCTACATCTTTAGATAATCACTTAATGTATGATCAATTTGAATTGATAAAGAGATTTGATTTTATAAATATGGATGACTTTAACCCAAAAAATAATAATTTATCTGAAATAATAGATGTAATTAATAGTTACAAAGATGAAGATATAAAAGTAACAGTAATTGGTCATACAGAAGGTAATGAGAATAAAGAAGAAAGTTTTAATAAAGCTGCATCTTATGCTGAAACTATAAAAGAACAATTAATAAATAATAACATCTCGGAAAATATTATCATTGATAAATCAAGAGTTGATTATGACAAGGCATTTTTAGAAACAAATAGAAATGATGATACTTTAAATAATATTGTCGCTGAGATGGGGGTATAGGATATGATACTCTTATTTTAGATTCAGGAGTAAATTTAGATTTTGATAATATACAAAATCTTTCAAATATCGAAGAAATAGACTTAAGTCAAACAGGAACAAATTCACTATTAAATTTATCTTTACAAGATGTTATAGCCATGACAGATTCTGATAATGAACTTAAAATTACTCGTGAGAGTTTTGATTCTGTCTCATTTAAAAACGCTGAAGAAGATGATGAAACTTGGTCAAAAGAAGAGAATACTGTCACAGAAGATGGTAAAGAATTTGATGTTTACACAAATGATGACAAGAGTGTTCAAGTAAAAGTTCAAACTGATATTTCAGATGGGATAACTTCTTAATCTAGAAAAGATTTGAGAGATAATTTTAATTATCTCTTTGTCTATTTAGATAGGATAATTAATATGAAAATTTTTATAATTATATTATTTCTTATTACTGTTAATTCTACTGGTGATTATACGAATTCATCTTTTTTAAATAAAGTAGAAAAAAAATACAATAGATTTGCAAAAAATAGATTTGTAGCATTAAATAGTTTACTAAAAAAACTAGAGAACACAAGTACCAATAAGAAACTTCAAAAAGTTAATGATTTTTTTAATGCAGTAAGATACAAAAGTGATAAGTCAATTTATGGAGTAAGTGATTATTGGGCTACACTTTCAGAGTTCTTAGCAAAGGATAAAGGTGATTGTGAAGATTATGTTATTGCTAAATATTTTGCTTTAAAAGAATTAGGAATACCGGTATCAAAAATGTTTTTAAGTTACGTAAGATTACAAAAATCTAGTGAAGCTCATATGGTTTTATCTTACTATGAGACACCTAGTTCTGAGCCTTTAATTCTAGATAACATTAGACGTATCATTTATCCTGCTTCAAAAAGAAATGACTTAAAACTAATATTTAACTTTAACCCTAATATACTAAGAAATGGCTCTAAAACTGCCGCTCATAGGAAATGGGATAAATTACTTGAAAATCATAGGGAGAAAAAAATATGACTTTATTTAAACAAGTTTCTATAATTTTGTTATTAATATTTGTAATTTTATTTACATTAATTATGGCTGTTACCTTTAAAATCATGAAAGATTCATCGCAAAAATCATTATATGAAAATGTACAAAATAGTACTTCAAGTATAAGCTTGTCTATAACTAATGCAGGAAGTGATTTAAGTTCAATAAAAACTGTAATAAATGCAAGTTTTGATAATGGTAATTATGAAAGAATTGTTTTTAAAGATATAGACGAACAAATAATATATGAAGTTAAAAAAGATACAGAACTTAATGTAAAACAAACTCCTCTATGGTTTAGAAACCTAATTGAGATTAAAGAAGTTTCAGCAAAATCAATTATTTCTAAAAATTGGAAAGTTTTAGGTTCTATTGAAGTTTTCAATGATAGAACAATTTTTTACAATCAGACTTATTCGATTTTTAAGAGTTTAATAATTTCATTATTCGTAAGTCTTTCAGGGTTATTAGTGCTTTTATTCTTCTTATTTAAGTATATTCTTAAGCCTCTTACTAGTATTAGAAAACAATCTATTGCTGTTATGAAAAATGAATTTATTATTGAAAATAATATACCTTTTACATCTGAATTTAAATCTGTCACTTTAAGTACAAATAGTATGATAAGAAAAATAGAAAAAATGTTCGAAAATACAAACAATGTGTTAAAGTTAAATAATGAACTTTTATATGTGGATGAGGTAACTAAACTAAATAATAGAAAATATTTTATTATAAAATTAGATGAGTTTTTAGAAAAAGATAATCCAAATAATAATGGATTTATTAGTATTGTTTCATTGAAAATTGATCAACTTAATAAAACCTATGGTTATCAGAAAACCAATGATATTTTAATTAAGTTTGCAAATCTAATTAAAGAAGATTTTAATTGTAATACAAATTTAATAGCTAGATTAAATGGTTCGGAGTTTGCCATAGTTACTCCAAATATAGATGAAAATGATGCAAAAAAATTGATATCAAAATTTATGAAAAAAGTATTTTTAAATTTAGAAATAACTAAAGATGAAATTTTCACAGGTTTAGTTAGATTTGAAGAGGAAGAAAGTTTAAATAAACTCTTAACAAAAATGGATTATGTACTTTCTCAAACTAAGGTATTTAATAAAGAAGAGTACTATTATGAGGAAGATATTGAAACAATTGAAAAGTTTTTATCAAAAGATGAATGGAAAGATATAATAAATATATCACTAGAAAAGAATTATTTTAAACTTTTACATAGAGATGTTCTTGACACTAAGTCTAATAGTAAGTTACAGGAGACAATTAGTTTTGAGTTAAATTATGAAAATAGTAACTATTCTTACAAAGGACTTTTCCCCGCTTTATTAGAACAAAATAAGTTAGGTGAAGTCTATTTAAATGTAATTGAAATGATGTTAGGTCAAAAAGAAATACAAAATCAAGGAATTTCTATTCAATTACCTATGGCTTTTGTTTTAGATAAAAATAACTTTTCAAAGTTAAAAGAATTGTTTGTAAAATTTGATAATTATGAAAATAATAAGATAGTCTTTGAAATAGAAGAAGAGACATTTAGTAATGATATTGATAGAACTAAAATGTATATAAATTTATTTAAAGAGTTTAACTATGGTTTTTCTATATTCAATTTTATTGCAAATAGTAATGACTATACATACTTAAAAGAATTAAAACCTCTGTATATCAAAGCTTCAAAATATTTTCTATTAGAGTCAAAGCAGAGTTTTAATATCTTAAAAATATTAACAGAGTCTTTAAATATAAAGTTAATTGCTACTTCAGTTAGTAAAACTGAAGATATTGAAACCTTATCAGATTTTGGGATAGATGCAATATCTGGACCTATATTAGAAGAATTTAAGTAATAAAGTCTAAAAGGTAGAACTATAAGACTACCTTTTGCTTAATACTACTCCAGACTCAATATGTTTACTATATGCAAATTGATCAAAAAAACCAAAGTTTTCTATTTTGTGTGTATTTGTAATAGTTTGTAAGTCTCTATGTAGAGTTTCAGGATTACAAGAGATATATATTATCTCATCAAATCTTGAAACAAACTCCCTAGTAAAATCATCAAGTCCAGCCCTTGGAGGATCTACAAATATAGTTTTAAAGTTGAAATCTTTTAAATTTACATCTTTTAGTCTTCTGTATTCTCTTGTTTCATTTAAAGCATCAACAAATTCTTCTGCACTCATTCTAATAAAATCTATATTTTCTACACCATTTAATTCACAATTTTTTAGGGCTGACTTTATTGAAGTTTTAGATATTTCTGTTGCTAGCACTTTATTGAATTTTGTTGAAAGGGGAATAGTAAAGTTTCCACCACCACAGTATAGCTCACATAAATCATCTTTAGAGCTTTCAATATTATTTAGTACCCATTGAATCATTTGAGCATTTACTTTTGTATTAGGTTGAGTGAAGCCACCTTCTTTGTATTCAAATTTAAAATCTTGTTTGTTAATGTTTAATGTTTCACAAATATAATCTTCACTTAAAACAACTTTTTGTTTTCTACTTCTACCTATTATTTTTATATGGTGCTTTGATTGAAGTTTTTTTGCACTTTCTTGCCATTTTTCATCAAGTTTTTGATGATAAATCAAAGTTACTAACATATCGTTTGTAGTTGATGCTAAAAACTCTATTCCAAAAAGTTTTGTTTTCAATATTTCATTATCTTTTATATCATTTAAAAGTATTGGCATTAGGTCTTTTATATTTTTGCTAACGATTTGACAAGATGAAATTTCAAGTGCATTTTTGTCAAAATTATTCATTGCATAAGATAATGTTGGATTTTCTTCATCATCAAAATTCTTCCATATCCTAAACTCAGCTCTAAATCTGAAGTTTGAATCATCACTTTTTATGATGTCAAATTCTTTTATACCAAACTCTTTAAACCTATCTTTCTCAATATTGATTTTATAATCAAGTTGTTCTTCATAAGTTTTATCATGTAAGGTACAAGATCCACATTTCCCAAAATATTCGCAATTCATATTATTTGTCCTAATTTTTAATAGGGAATTATATTCTATACATTATAATACCCCTATGAAACAAAACTGGAAAGAACAATTACACACACTTTTAAACTGTGATTTAAAAACATTATATCCCTTAGCAAGAAGCTTAAACAGAAAACTAGAATTTTATGTGGGACCTACAAATTCAGGTAAAACATATAACGCAATGAGTGAATTAAAAAAAGCTAACTCAGGATTATATTTAGCTCCACTTAGGTTACTAGCTCTTGAAGGGTATGAGGATTTAAAAGCTACAAATATTGAAGCTTCACTTATTACTGGAGAAGAACAAGTATTAGATGAAGATGCAGCTCATGTATGTTCAACTATTGAAATGCTTGATTTTGATTTAGATGTTGATGTGGCTGTTATTGATGAAATTCAAATGCTTGATGATCCTGATAGAGGTTGGGCATGGGTAAATGCAATCATTGGATGTCCTGCAAAAAAAATAATTATGACAGGTAGTGTAAATGCCCTTGATGCAGTTAAAAAGATTGCAAATTACTTAGGTGAAGATTTAAAAATAGTAAAACATCAAAGAAAAAATGAACTAAAAGTTTTAGAAAAACACACCTCTTTAGATAACCTTGAAGCTCAAACTGCTCTTATTGCATTCTCAAGGAGTAATGTTTTAAAGCTTAAACAAAAACTTCAAAAAAAATACAAGGTATCTGTTATTTATGGAAACCTATCACCAGAAGTTAGAAGAGATGAAGCAAGAAGATTTAGAGAAGGTGAAACTCAGATATTAATAGCAACAGATGCTATTGCTATGGGATTAAATTTACCAATTAAAACAATACTTTTCACAACAGATACTAAGTTTGATGGAATAAGTAGAAGAAAAATAAATGTTAATGAAATTACACAGATAGCAGGAAGAGCTGGTAGATATGGTCACTTTGAATCTGGTTACCTAGGTGGTACCCGAAGAGATGTGATATTACACGTACAAGAAGAGTTCCAAAAGCCAGTAAAAACTATTAAGCCACCATTTAAAGTTAAAATAAATACAAATCAGCTTGAAGATTTAGCTAGTCATATAAAAACAAAATCATTAACAAAAATTCTAAAATTTTTTGCAGATAATATGTATTTTGCAGGACCATTTAGACCAGCAAACATATCATCGATGATAACTACAGCGAAAATATTAGATCAAAAAATAAATTTAAAATTAGAAGATAAGTATCTATTAGCTCAAGCTCCAATTACTACAAAATCAAATATTATACTTCAGGCTTATCAAGCATATGTAGCAAGTGTTATTAGAAAAAAAGTATGTAGATATAAACCATCAATAACTTTACCAAAAAAAGCAGTTACTCAAAGGGATTTACTTTTAGTTGAAGATGAAGTAAAAAAAATATCATTATATTTATGGTTATCATACAAACTACCAGAAATTTTTCCTGATCATGATAAAGCTTTCATGTTAAGAAATTCTTTTAATAGTTTCATAGAACAAACTTTAAAAACCAGTTTAAAAGCAACAGACAATAATGATAAAGAGTATTTTCCTAGAAAAAGAAAAGATAATTCTAAAGAAAAACCAGGTAATAGAAATAGAAATAATAGAAGCAGTAGAAGCCCCAGAGATAAAAGAAACATTAACAGAGATATTTAGTAAAAATAATATTAATATAATTTTTGATATAATTTTAATAAACGTTGTGTTTATTATTGGGAATATAGCTTTAATCTAGTATTAATTCCTTTAAAAAGTATACTATAAGATATAACTTCAAATTTAAAAAGTGAAATAAACGGAGCACTAACTATCAAGGACAGCAATGAATAACAAATCAATAATAATTTTAGCAGCTGGTGCTGGAACTAGAATGAAATCAACTACACCAAAAGTTCTACATAAAATTTCTGGTAAACCTATGTTGTATTTTTCAATTAAGGAATCTTTAGAAATATCAGATGATATCATTGTTGTTTTATACCATCAGTATGATAGAGTTTTAGAAACTATTTCATCTTATTTTGAAGAAGAAATTAAAGAAAATAAAATAAAATTTGTAAAGCAAGATCATGAAAACTACCCTGGAACAGGTGGGGCAGTAATGAATATTACTCCTATTCATGATAAAGTTTTGGTTTTAAATGGTGATATGCCTTTAATTCAAGCAAATGAACTAAAAAAATTTGATGTGGATGCAACTATTGTAATGTCTGTATTAAATTTAGATAGTGCGGATGGATATGGTAGAGTAGTAATAAAAGATGAAAAAGTAGTAAAAATAGTAGAACAAAAAGATGCGAATGAACAAGAGCTAGTAATTAATATTGCAAATGCTGGTATCTATCAATTTGATACAAAATTTTTGTTAGAAAAACTTCCAACTCTTTCAAATGACAATGCTCAAAAAGAGTTTTACATTACAGACTTAGTTGAAATAGCAATTAATGAAAATAGAGTTTTAGTACCATTAGAAGTAAATGAAGAAAACTTTAAAGGGGTAAACTCAAAAGTAGAGTTAGCTGATGCTGAAGTTATTCATCAAAACAGAATAAAAAAAGAGTACTTAAATCAGGGTGTTATTATGAGGTTACCCGATACTATTTATATAGAAGAGGGTGTTTGTATTGAAGGTGAAAGTATCTTAGAAAATGGCGTTACTTTACTTGGAAATACAAAAATCATAAATTCTCATATCAAAACAAATACAGTGGTTGAAGATGCAGTTTTAATAAACAGTGATGCAGGTCCAATGGCAAGAGTTAGACCAGGAAGTGAACTAAATAATACCCACTTAGGTAATTTTGTTGAAACAAAAAAAGCCAAACTTAATGGTGTAAAAGCAGGACACTTAACATACTTAGGTGACTGTGAAATAGATGAAGGTACAAATATTGGATGTGGAACAATTACATGTAATTATGATGGGGTTAATAAATATAAAACTATCATAGGAAAAAATGTATTTGTAGGAAGTGATACTCAACTTGTAGCGCCTGTAAAAGTTGAAGACAACTCTATGATTGCAGCTGGTTCATGTGTAACAAGTGATGTGAATAGTGGAGAGCTTTATTTAACTAGAGCTAAAAAGAAAACTATTTCTGGCTATTTTCATAAACATTTTGATCAAAAAAAAGAAAGTAAATAAATGCTACTAAAAGACAAAAAAATCCTTGTTGGTGTAAGTGGATCTATTGCAATTTATAAAACTTTAGACCTGATAAGACTTTACATAAAAGCTGGAGCTATTGTAAAAGTAATAATGACACAAGGTGCAAAAAAGTTTATAAACTCTATAACATTTGAAGCTGTTTCTCAAAACAAAGTATTGTGTGAAGAAACAGAAACATGGGATAAATCAAGTGATTTTAATCATATTGATATTGGAAAATGGAGTGATATCTTTGTAATCGCACCTGCAAGTGCAAACACAATAAACAGACTATCAAATGGTTTAGGTGATAATCTGTTACTTCAAGCAGCACTAGCATATCCACGAATGAAACTAATCGCGCCAGCCGCTAATACAAACATGATAAAAAATCCAATTACACAAGCAAGTTTAAAAATGCTAAAGCTTTGTAATTTTGAAGTTATTGATACTCAAAGTAAAGAATTGATTTGTAAAGATGTTGGCGATGGAGCGATGGCTGAGCCTATTGATATTTTCCATACAACAGCTAAAGAGTTACTAAAAGATGAGTATTGGGTAAATAGAAAAGTAGTATTAAGTGGTGGTGGAACTTTAGAGAAAATAGATGATGTAAGATATATTTCAAACTTCTCATCTGGAAAAATGGCTTCATCTTTAGCCCTTGCTTTATATTATAGGGGTGCTGATGTTTGTTTAGTTAGTTCAAGGGGACATGAGAGCTTACCTAGTGCTATTCATACTATAAGCGTACAAAGTTCAAATGAAATGTATGAATACTTAGTTGATAGTTTAAGAGTAGCTAAAAAAGGTGTGTTGACTAAAACTACATTAATGGATGATTCAAGACCTGAATTAATTCAAAAAAGACCATATTTATTTATGGTTGCTGCTGTTAGTGATTATATTCCAGAGTTTGCGCAAGACGGTAAACTAAAAAAAGAGATGTTAGGAACTTCATGGGATATGAAGCTTGTTCAAAATATGGACATCTTAAATTCTTTAGATAAAGAAGATTTGATTACAGTTGGATTTAAAGCTGAAATGGATGCAATAAGTGCTCAAGATAGTGCACTAAATATGATTGATAAGAAAAATTTAGATGCAGTTTGTTTGAATATCTTAAATGATAGCAGTAGTTTTGGGAGTGATGAAAATAGTATTGAACTAATTTTTGATTCAATAAACTCTCATAAGTACAGTGGAAATAAACTAGATATCTCTATAAATATTTTAGAAAAGTTACAGAATGAATTTAAAAACCACAACTAAAAATCCTTTACCAAAACATATAGCCATAATTATGGATGGAAATGGTAGATGGGCAGAAGAACGTGGACTTAACAGAACAGCTGGTCATAAAGAAGGAGCTGAAACTGTTAGAAAAGTCACTATACATTGTGCAAAGGCAGATATTAAGTATTTAACACTTTATGCATTTTCAACAGAAAATTGGTCAAGACCAAAACTTGAAGTTGAGTATATTATGAAACTTTTAGATTCATATTTAAAAAAAGAGTTAGACTTCTTTTTAGAAAATAATGTAAGATTTAAAGTAATTGGTGATATTACAAAGTTCTCAAAAAAACTTCAAGAAACAATTTTATACACAATTGAAAGAACAAAAAACTGTAGTGGTTTGACTCAAATATTAGCTTTAAATTATGGTTCAAAAGATGAAATCTTAAGAGCTGTAAAAAAGCTACAAGAAGAAAACCTTGAAGTAAATGAAGAAAACTTTGATAAGTGCCTTGATACAAAAGATATTCCAAATGTAGATGTCTTAATAAGAACAAGTGGAGAAGTTAGACTTTCAAACTTTTTATTATGGCAAGTTGCCTATGCTGAGATGTTTTTTACTCAAACTTATTGGCCAGACTTTAATGAAATAGAGTTAGATGATATTATAAGTGATTATATGAATAGGGAAAGAAGATTTGGGGGAGTTTGATTTCTTAAATCTAATTCCTAGCATAGCACTATTTTGTGTAATGATAGCTTTGTGTATATATGACTTTAAATACAAGGCTGTACCTGACTATTTACTTTTAGCTGTATTAACAATATCTTTTTTTGCAAGTCCATTCCCATTTTTAGAAAGTCTAAGATATGCATTATTATTTGCAGGTGCATTTGTACTATTAAATTTTGTTCTGACTTTTTATATTCAAAATATAAAATCTCGTATATATAAAGACGAAAGTTTAAAAAGTCAAGAAGCCTTAGGTGAGGGTGATATACCTTTCATTGCTTCAATTGGAGTAATGCTGGGTACTTTTGAAGGAGTAGTTTCACTTTTTTTAGCGGCAATTTTTGCTATAATTCCTTCAATATATGCAAGCTATGTAAAAAAAGACTTGCAAATACCATTTATTCCTTATCTTTTTTTAGGGTTTAGTTGTGGTTATTTTTTTGATTTAGAAAGTTTTACAAAGGTTATTAATTGAAGTTAAATAAGTATTTATATTCTCAACTTACAGCGGTATTTTACCCAATATTTTTTGCACTATTTTTTATAACTTCTATTATATTCTTAGTAAAAATTGCATCATTAACTTCTGTTATTACTCTAAGTTTTAGCGAGTTGTTTTTACTATATTCATACAATTTACCAAGTATAATTTTTTATACTTTACCTTTTACTTTTTTCATATCACTTGTTATTACACTTTCAAAACTTTCAAGCGAATATGAACTTGCTGTGATCACATCTTTTGGATTAAATCCAATTAAAATATTAAAGATATTTTTACCTATATCTTTTATTTTTACATTTCTACTTTTAGTCTTATCTTTAGGTTTAATGCCTAAAACAAAGTATTTAAGTAAAGAGTTTATTAATTTAAAGAAAAAAGAGGCAAGTTTTAATATAAAAGCTAGTGAGTTCGGACAGAAGTTTGGGGACTGGTCTATTTATATTGAAGATGAAAAAGATGATATGTTTGTAAATTTAAAACTATTTAAAAATGATGCAAAATCAAACCAATTTATTGTTAGTGAAACTGCTGAACTTATAAATAAAGATGGTAATCTAAGTTTTAAATTAAACACTGGAAAAGTGTTTATTACAAAAGAAAATGAAGTAACTCAGATAAACTTCGATTCAATGTATATAAATGATAGTTTAAACGCTAAAGATGGGATAACTTTTACAAATACCTATGAGTTTTGGCAGAAACAGTTATCAAAGAATAGAGATATAGACGATTTTAATTTATTTATTTTAGTATCTATTTTCCCATTGATTTCATCATTTTTAATTCTGAGTTTCGGATACTTTAATCCGAGGTATGAAAAAAATAAAGCAGTTATAAAATCAATTTTTTCGATAATTATATATTATACGTTAATTATGACTATTAAAGACAAAATGGCTTTACATGCCTTGTATTTAATACCATTTATATGGATTATAGCTTCATATTATTTATATAGCAATACCATAAAAAAAGAGTATTAATTTGTCTCATAAGGTGCAGAATTTAAAATTTAAAGTATCTTATGATGGTTCTTTTTATTATGGTTCACAAAAACAGCCTGATCAAAGAACAGTTGAAGATGAATTACTTAGGGCATTTGGAAGATTAAATATTAATACTAAAATTATATTTAGTGGAAGAACCGATAGGGACGTACATGCTAGTGGACAGGTATTTAATTCAATTATTCCTAGTCATTGGAAAGACTTTAAAAAATTTAAAGAAGTATTAAACCATCAATTAAATCCAAGCATAAAGATACTTCATATATGTAAAGTAAGTGATAATTTTCATTCAAGGTTTTCTGCAAAAAAAAGAACATATAGATATCTTCTAACTACTAAAGAGACTACACCGTTTAATCAAAATTATATTACAAGTGTGAAAAACATTAATGAAGCTTTAATTAAGAAAGCTATAAAAGAGTTTGTAGGAGTGCATGATTTTAAATACTTTCATAAAACAGGAAGTGATAAAGAAATCACTACAAGAGAGATCTTTGATGTAGATTTTTATGCCTATAAAGACGTATATGTGATTAAATTTGTGGCTTCTTCTTATTTAAGATCTCAAATAAGAATGATGGTTGGAAGCTTACTAGCTATTAGTAATGGTAAGCTGACTATTGATCAATTAAGAGAACAATTAAATTTAAAAAAAGAACATTTTAGAACTCCAGCATCTGCAAATGGATTATATTTAGCTAAAATTACCTATTAAAGGTTGAGATATGTTTGTAAGAAAGAAAAAATTTTACTCTTTAGATGATATAAAAAAACAGATAATATTCACACCACCATTGTTTATAATTCTAGTAACAATGATTGCAATTTTTTTACTCTATGCAAACTATAATCTTCAACAAAAAAATGAAATACAAAATATTAGTCAAGAACAAGTTCTTAAAAATTCCAAAATACTTCAAAACTATATATCAACATTAAATCAAAGCACAAATACAAGACTTGATGATATTGAAATAAATCTAAGTAATAATACTTATGAAATCAAAGGTTTAATAAATAATTTAAATTTACAAATAAACGAAGAAAGCAAAGAGTTAAATAGTTATCTTAAAAAGATAGAACAAAATCAAGATATTACTTTTTTGGTATTTGATACATTAAACTACAATATATTATATGGAAAAGAATTAATTGAACAGTTAAGATTACTTACAAACTCTCAAATTAAGTCGACACAGTTTACTTCTCATATGCTAAAAAACATTGAGTATATAGCTGATAAAAATCTTATATACTGGATTGATAATAAGAAAAGAAAAATACAACTTAGCTATTTTCTAAAAGTAGACAATTACTATATTGGTGCTTTTTCAAAAATTGATGATATGAAAATCATTACTAAAAAAACTATTTTAAAACTTATAAATGAAGATTATGTAAAACTTGAAGATGCCCATATCTTTTTTTATGATAATGCAAGTGAATATTGCTTTAATTTTTATGATAGAAAAAAATATACTACTATTTCATATGAAAATACTATAAAAAATATTAACAAAAATTTACTATATAATATCCCAAAATATAATTTTGTTATTGGTATAAAAAATGAAAAAATAAATCAAAAGATAGAAAAGACAAAATTAGAATATGAAAAAAAATTCATAATAAGTCTTTTCATAGCACTTTTTATAGCTACAGTACTAATAATATCTTCAAATTTATTTGGTAAGTTTTTAAGTATGATTTTTCAAAGATATAATCAAAGAATAGAAAGAAAAAACTATTTATTTAAAAAGTGGAAAGAAAGATATGAGTTAGCAATTATCGCTTCAAATGATGGGTTATGGGATTTAGACTTGAATACAAATAAAATCTTTTTCTCAAAAAAATGGTTAGAAATGTATGGATACGATAGGGGTGATATATCTTCATTTGATGAATGGATAGAACTAGTACATCCTGATGAAAAGCAATTGGTTCATAGTATATTTAAAGAGCATTTAGAAGGTAAAACAGAACACTTAATATGTGAATATAGACTAAAAGCAAAAGATAAAACATATAAGTGGGTACTAATTAGAGGTAAGGCATTTGAGAATGAAAACTCAAGAAGGGTTCTTTTAATGTCAATGAATATTGATGAAAGAATGAATCTAATCAAAGATCTAAAAAATGTTGAGTTGCTTACTGATTTTGGACGAATCGTAATTTTTAAATGGGATAACAATGAGTCTTTTGATGTGAAGTTTGTATCTAAAAGTATAGAAAGCTATGGGTATAAAGTTGAAGACTTTATGGAAAAGAAAATAGGCTATTTGGACTTTGTATATAAAAAAGACAAAGAAGACTTATTAAAAAATATAAGGATAGCTTTAAAATCTAATAAAGAATCATTTACAAATATATTTAGAGTAATAGATGCAAATCAAAAAACAAAGTGGGTTTACAATAGAAATATTATCATTAAAAATGATTATGGTGAAGTAGTTGAATTGTATGGATATATAAATGATATTACTAAAATGAAGCTACAAGAAGAAGGGTTAAAAAAACAAGTTAAAGAAGAGCTTGATAAAAACCTTTACAAAGATAGATTATTGATTCAACAAAATAAGTTAGCAAGTATGGGTGAAATGCTTGGTAATATTGCCCACCAATGGAGACAGCCATTAAATAATGTAAATTTACTTATTCATTTGATCCGTGATAATCATATGAATTTTAGTGAAGAAAAACTAAATAAACTTATAAAGAATGCTAAAGAACAAATAGATTTTATGAGTCAAACGATTGATGATTTCACAGATTTTTATAAACCTGCAAAAGATAAAAAAGTATTTAGCATAGAGCAAGTGATGAATAAAAGTTTAAGTATAGTAAACGCACCACTTGAAAAAAATAAAATAAAAACTATAGTAAAAAAAATTGATGTAAAAATAACTAACTATGAAAATGAATTTGAGCAAGTAATAGTAAATATATTAAATAATGCAGTTGATGCAGCAAAAGTAAAAGCTCAAGATGAAGGTTTTAGACCTGTAATAAATATAGACATTACAAAAGATGAAAAGAATGTACAAATAAAGATCTTTAACAACTGTGGGAATATACCAAAAGATATTATTGATAGGGTATTTGAACCATATTTTACTACTAAATTCCAAGAACAAGGTACGGGAATAGGTTTATATATGTCTAAAATAATTATTGAAAATAATATGAATGGACTTATTGAAGTTAGAAATATTGATGATGGTGTAGAGTTTATTATTAAACTTCCATTGTAAATTTTGTATAATAAATAAATTAAAATTGTGAGAAATTATGAATAACAAAACAAGAGTTTTATTAGTAGAAGATGAAGAATTAGCAAGGGAGACCTTAGATTTCTATTTGAATACAATATTTGATGAGGTAATATTAGCTTGTGATGGACAAGAAGCTGTTGATATATTTAAAGAAAACCATGAAAATAACAAACATTTTGATTTGGTTCTAACAGATTTACAAATGCCTAATAAAGATGGTATGAATATGATAAAAGATATACTAAATTATGTAGCTGATCAGCGATTTATTATAGTATCAGCCCATAAAAACAATGAAGATTTACTTACATTAATAAACCTAAGAGTACTTGGATATTTTGTAAAACCTTTAAATGTAGATGACATGATGCAAATGTTAAAGAAAGCAAAAGTTGAAGTTCTGCAAGATAGAAAAAAATCTCAAAAAGATGAGAGTCTTCTAATATTAAATGAAAGATTTACTTTTAATAAAAAGAATAAAAACCTGTACTTAGATAATAACTTATTAAAACTTTCAAAAAGAGAATTAGATATTTTAAATGTATTAATTGAAAACATTGGTGAAGTTTTATCAATTGAAGATTTTAAAATTAAAGTTTGGAAAGATGTATTAGTAAGTGATTCTGCTTTTAGAACAAATATGAAAAGATTAAAAGACAAAATTTCTCAAAATGACTTTATACTTTCTCAAAAAGGTTTTGGTTATAGTATTCAAAAGCCTCTAAACTCATAAAATAAAAGTTTAGAAGTTTATGCTTATTTTATAATGCCTTTTTCTATATAGTACTTTTTAGCTCCATCATGTAGTGGTGCTGTAATACCATCTAATAAAGACTCTTTAGTGATGTTGTTATATGCTGGATGAAGTCTTTTAAATTTATCAAAATTTTCCATTATTGCTTTTACAACTGTGTATACAGACTTTTCACTAACATCTTCACTTGTAACTAAAACAGCTTTTACCCCAAAGGTAGGTACGTCTTTACTACTACCTTTATATAATCCAGCTGGTACATTTGCTTTTGCAAAATATGGCTTTTCTTTGATTAATTCATCTATTTTCTTGTTACTTATTGGAGTGATACTTATATCTGTAGAATTAGCTGCATCTTTTATGTTTGCTGTTGGATGCCCTACCATATAAAAGTAACCATCAATTTGTCTATCTCTTAAAGCATCAGGCATTTCAGATGATTTTAATTGACCAGCGTATGCTAAATCACTTATCTTCATGTCTAGTTTATTCAATAATGTTAATACGGTAGCTTCATTTCCACTACCTGGATTTCCTATATTAATTTTTTTATCTTTTATGTCATAAATAGTTTTTATATTTGAGTCTTTTCTTGTTACTAAAGTTAATAATTCAGGATAAATAGCCATTACAGCTTTTAGTTTTTTTACAGGTTCATTTTTGAACTTCCCTGTTCCATTTAATGCTTCATAAATTACATCAGATTGGGCAATTCCAAAATCAAGTTCTTTAAAATTTAAAGCATTTATATTATAAACAGATCCATCAGTTGATTCAACAGAACATCTAATTTTTGTTTCTTTTTTATATATGTTAACAAGTTTACAAATAGCACCGCCTGTTGGATAGTATGTACCGGTAACTCCGCCTGTTCCAATAGTAATAAATTCAGCTGCATATATAGAAGAAGTTAGAGTTGCCAATGCACCAACTGCTAGTATTTTCTTTTTAAACCATGACATGAAAAATCCTTTAACAACATATAATTATTAAATTAACATAAGGTCAATTGTTGTTTGCTTAAAGTTTTTTAGAAATTTTAGAAATAAATTTAAAACTACTTGACAAGTTTAGACTCAATTGGTTATAATTCTTTAGCAGTTTAAATATTAGAGTGCTAAAAATTTAAAAATGGTTGTGATTATGATTGATAAAAAAGAGTTTTTATTACATTCAATTATTAAAGCTTATATCAAAAATTTAGAACCAATTGGTTCTTCGCAACTAAAATCAATGTATGATATTTCATACTCTCCAGCAACTATTAGAGGTTACTTTAAAAAGCTAGGAGATGAGGGATATTTAGCACAAGAGCATATAAGTAGTGGAAGAACTCCAACTATTGATGCTCTAAAAGAATATTGGGATAAGAGATTAAATTTAAAATTAGACAATGTTAATAAAGAAGCTTTAGAGTATTTTGCTAAAGAAATTGGAGTATCTGTTTTTATAAAAAAAGAGA
>JBDNBT010000099.1:0-13270 GCA_039767755.1 Sulfurovum sp. | reverse complement strand
ATTTAAATAACTATTACAACAAGCAAGTAGAGTTTTTATCTTTAGATATTATGGCAAGAACAAGAGCAATATCTATGAATATCAAAACAAGTTCTTTAAATGGATCTAAAGAAGATGATCTTATATTTGACTTCATAAAAAATATAGAAATAAAATTTGAAGACTTAGAAACTATAGACAACTCTTTAATCACAGATTATGATCCTGATTACAAAACAAATAATTACTGCTATTGTTTTAAAGTAAAATCATCTGATCAAATACTTTTAGCAATGATACAAAACAATAGAATAGAAATATTAGATGAAGATGAAATAAGAAATCAAATAATAACTCCATTAAATAAAGAACAACTGTTTTTCTCAAATGCAATTATAAAACATTTTTATAGTGTACTTATTATTGAAGCAAAAGCAGGATCTGGTAAAACTTTACTAGCACTAAGTGGAGCTCTAAAACTTGTTAGACAAAAAGTATTCCAAAGAATTATCTATATTAGAAACTCAATAGAGTCTTTAGATAAAGGTGAAGATGTTGGATACTTACCTGGACTTGAAGAGAAATTTAAAATATATAATCATCCTTTAATGGATAGTTTGGAATATATAGTAAGAAGTGAAGACAAGAAAAAAAGCAAGAGAAATAAAGAGAACTATACAGAACTTGATGATCATGAAGTAAAAACAAGAGTTGAGAACTTAATCGGTAACTACTCCATTGAAACTATGTGGGTGGGGGAAATGAGAGGAAGAACTTTATCAAATTCCTTTATCATAATTGATGAAGCTCAGAACATGTCAAATAAAACAATGCAAATGGTTTTATCAAGAATTGACAACACATGTAAAGTTGTGATTTTAGGATCAAATAAACAAATAGATAACTTCTATGTAAATAAATATACAAATGCTTTAACTACTTTATTAAAGTCTACAAATCAAGAAAGCCAATTAGTTAATACCTTTGCTATTAAACTAGAAAAAGTGCTTAGAGGTCCAATTACAGAGTGGGCTGAATCAATTTTTAACAAATAAGGATATAAAGTGAAAATAGTATTACTTGATAAATCAACTTTAGGACAAGATATAGACTTAACTCCTATAGAAAAATTAGGAGAACTTGTTAGTTATGAATTAGTACAAGGTGATGAAAATATAATAGAAGCAATAGGAAATGCAAACATTATTATTACAAATAAAGTAATCATAACAAAAAATATAATGGAAAAAACTAATATAAAACTTATTTGTATTAGTGCCACTGGAATGAATAATGTAGATTTACCTGCAGCTAAAGAGCTTGGTATTGAAGTTATGAATGTGGCTGACTATTCAACTAGTTCTGTTGCTCAAGTAACTTTATCTTATGTATTTAAATTTATTCAACATCTTGATTACTATGATAATTATACTAAAGAAGGTAAATGGATAAATTCAAAAGTATTTACGAACTTAGATGCACCCTTTAATGAATTAAATGGAAAAAATTGGGGAATAATAGGCTTAGGAAATATAGGAAATAAAGTTGCGCAAATAGCTACAGTCTTTGGATGTAATGTATCATATTACTCAACAAGTGGTAAAAACAATAATAAAGAATATGAACAAAAAGACCTAAATACACTTTTAAGTCAAAGTGATATTATATCTATACATTGTGCACTTAATGAATCAACAAAAAACTTATTAAATAATACAAACTTAAATTTGATGAAAGATAAAGTTATCTTAATAAATGTAGGTAGAGGTGGTATTATAAATGAGCAGGACCTTGTTGAAGTATTTAACAATTCAAAATGTAAAGTAGCACTTGATACAATTGAAATAGAACCTATGCATGATAAGTCTGCACTAATACCAATTTTAGGTAACAAAAGATTCATTTGTACACCACATATTGCTTGGTCATCTATTGAAGCAAGAGCTTTATTAATAGAAAAAATTGTAATGAATATTAAAAGCTTTAATAATAGCTAGTTTAATTAACTGATTAAAAAACAAAACTAGCTAAAGAAAATATAAAATCGATTTTCTATATTAGTCTTCTTTTATATTTATTATAAAATTATTCATTCCATCGATATATTTATAATCAAGATTAAACCCATGTAAATCAACAACCGTCTTAACTATATATAATCCTAATCCAAAACCATCTTTTCTTTTTTCTTCTTGAGTAAATGCATCAGTATAATAGTCAAGTTCTTCTTTTAATTTAGGTCCATATGATGAAACTATAATTTTTTCTTTAGACGCATTAATATGTGCTTTTTTATCACTTGAAAACTTAACAGCATTATCTATAAGATTTTTTAAAACAATAGTAAACATATAAATATCTATATAAAGATTAAAATCGACTTCGTTGGTTTCGATTGATTTTGAATCCATCATAGTAAGCTCAACAGTTCTATTGAATAAATCAACATATGTAATATTTTCTTTTAAAATGTGATGATTTTTAGATGTAAATTTTTCAACAGTAGATAACTCTTTTATAATATCATCCATTCTTTTAAAAGACTTTTGCAAAGTCAATCTTTTCTTATCATCACCAATAGTTTCTGCTATAAACATAGCCTTTGTAATAGGAGTTTTTAGTTCATGCATCATATTTCTCATGAACAAGTCTTTAGATTTTGCTTGATTTTCGATTATGTTTAATGCAACTTGAAAACTATTTGCAATAGTACCTATTTCATCATCTCCATATATAGACTCTATTTTAATATTTCTATTACCCTTTGAAAACTCAATAATTTGATTATTTAACTTTTTTAAAGGGATTAGTTTTTTCTTAACAGTAATAAATAAAAATACTAAAACTAAAAAAGAAAGGGCAAATCCAAATATGATATAAGTAATATTATGGTCAGGTTTAGCTACATCTTTTAACATAAGGTTATAACCAAATTGCTGTACATATATATAAAACTCTTCATTAAACTTATAAACCCTATACATACCTTGTGAATTTGATGTTATGATAAGTTCTTGGGCGTTATTGATGATATTTAATTTCATCTCCCTTTCTACAACAGGTTGAACTTCAAACTTTCTAAAAAGTTTAATTAACACATCACTATCAGGAAGATTTTGAAAAGTACTTAAAAAGTTTTCAGCGATAAGTTCATACTTATCTTGCATATTTAATTCATGTTTTTGTCTATCAAAATTTATGAATAAAGTAAATGTAATTAATATTGAGATAAATCCCAAAGTAAAAATTACATTTATAAATGTAGAAATAGAGATATTTTTTATCATACTAGTTGATAACCAATACCTCTTACAGATTTAATATAAGCCCTTGAATCATCAAGTTTTGCTATTTTTGATCTAATTCTTGAAATAATTACATCAATATTTTTTAAAGATGAATCATCTTCAATATTATCACTAGCATAAATAAAATCTTCTCTAGCTACAACCCCACCGTTTCTGCTAATCAATAATTTTAAAATATCATACTCAGCTAATGTTAAAGTAAGTGGTTGTCCTTTAAAGAATATCTGCATATCATTATCTCTAATTTCAAATGTAGACTCTTTTTTTGCAGCAGCTGCTGAGTTTGTATTTGAGTCTACTCTTTTTAGAATAGTTTTAATTCTAGCTTGTAGTTCTCTTGGATTATAAGGCTTTGGTAAATAATCATCCGCACCCCTTTCTAATCCCATAACCTTATCTAAAATATCATCTCTAGCAGAACTAATAATAATAGGAATAGATGATTTTTCTCTAACTTTTGGAATAAGTTCAAGTCCATCAATTTCTGGTAATGTTAAATCTAAAATTAATAGATTAAAATCCTTGTGTACACTAAGTAACGATAGTCCCTTATAAGGACTATCTGTATTTATAACTTCAATATCAAAAGAAGATAAATACTCTGTGATAATTTGAGCTAACTCTAAATCATCTTCTATCATCAATACCTTAATAATTTGAGATCCTTTATTTAATAACTAACATAATAGTTTGACCATATCTGTCAACATAAACTCTTTTATATCTATTATTATAGCTTTTTAATGCTTTCTCAACATCTTGGAATTTTTTGATTTCTATACTTTCAATTTGAATTACAATATCTCCTGCTTGGAAACCTGCTTTTTCTGCATTTGACTTAGGTTCAACTCCTGTGATTAATATACCTTGAGAATCTGGTCTTAATCTAAATTGTTTTTGTAAGTTCATATCAATTTCACTAAGTTTTAAACCACCTAAGATTTCTCCCGATTCACTTTTTGCTTTAACAAACCCTTCTCTATTTCCTAAAACAATTTCAAGTTTCTCTATTTTTCTATTTCTTTCTAATTCAATTTTTACTTTATCATTAGGTTTAAATGAAGCAACAACATTTTGTAAATCTGTTTTATCTTTAATAACTTTGTTACCAATAGAGTAAATTAAATCACCTCTTTTTATTCCATATTTAGCAGCTGGTGTGTCTTCTGATACATCAAGAACTAAAGCTCCATAATCTTTTTTATAAACTTTTTTAAGCTCTTTATCTAAGTCTGCAATAGCAACACCTAAATATCCTCTTGTAACTTTTCCATCTTCAACTAGTTTTTTTACTACATCTTTTACCATATCAACAGGAATTGAGAACCCTATTCCGTTATTTCCACCTGATTTTGAGATAATTGCTGTATTAATACCAATCAAAGCACCTCTACTATCAACTAAAGCTCCTCCTGAGTTACCAGGATTAATAGATGCATCTGTCTGAATATAGTTTTCATATCTATTAATTCCAACTTTATTTTTATTTAGTGCTGAAATAATACCTTGAGTAACTGTACTTCCTATTCCAAATGGATTACCAATAGCAAATATTAAATCCCCTACTTTCAACTCGTTTGAATATCCTAATTTAATAGGTGAAAAAGTTTTATCACTTTCTAATTTAATCACAGCCAAATCACTTCCAGCATCTCTTCCAACTAGTTTTGCGTTATACTCAGTTGGATTATCTCCAATTGTTACAGTTATTTCTTCTGCATTTTCTATAACATGATTGTTTGTAACTATGTATCCATTTTTAGATACTATAACTCCAGATCCAAGTGATCTTTGTATTCTATTTTGTTTGAATTGTTGCCCAAATTGATCGCCAAAAAATCTTTTAAAGATTGGATCATCGAACATTTGTAAAGGCATATTCCCCATGTTAGCTTCAACATGTCTTTTAGCAGAAATATTTACAACAGAATTCATAGAGTCTTTAACACTATTATTAAATGAGTAAATTTCGTTAGTAGTATTTGGTACTACCCTTTCTGGGTTTTTATTTACCATATCAAAGCTAATTGAATCAGCTATCAATTGTGATGATAATAAAACACTAACTAATAGTAATTTTTTCTTCACATTAAATCCTTTAAATTTAAGAAATATTATTTTAGTAGTATAAAGGTTATGTGTAAACTATTATTGAATAGAAAGTTAATAAAGAGTTAATTATTTTGTTATTAAAGAGGACTATTATTGTCCTCTTTAGAGGCTATTTAGATTATTAGTCTAAGTCAGATTTTAAAATAGCACCATTAGAAGCGTTTGTAACTAAACTTCTATATTGTCCTAACCATCTTGAAGTAAGTGGTTTTTTAACAGGTACGAAATTAGCTTTTCTTTTAGCAATTTCTTCATCACTAATATTTGCTTGTAATATATACTGGTCAACATCAATATGAATTTCATCACCATCTTGTAATAATCCAATTAATCCACCCTCTGCTGCTTCAGGACTAACATGTCCAATTGAAGCACCTCTAGTTGCTCCACTAAATCTACCATCTGTGATTAAAGCAACTTTATCACCAAGACCCATACCCATGATAAGTGAAGTTGGTGCTAACATTTCTTGCATACCAGGACCACCTTTAGGACCCTCATATCTAATTACTACAACATTTCCAGCTTTAACTTGACCTGTTACAATACCTTTAATAGCTTCAGCTTGACCATCAAAACATACAGCAGTACCTGTAATAACCCTATCACCTGTAATACCAGCAGTTTTAATAACCGCACCCTCTTTTGCTAAGTTTCCGTATAAAATAGCTAATCCACCAACTTCTGAATATGGATTATCAATTGTATGAATAACATCTGTATTAGTAATTTCAGCATCAGCGATTCTCTCTAAAATGTTTTCACCTGTAACTGTTAAGTTATCAAGTAAAATATCATCACCTCTTTTACTCATTTCTTTCATAACAGCACAAACTCCACCAGCATCATTGATGTCTTCCATATGTACAGTACTTAAAGAAGGAGAAATTTTAGCAATATGTGACACTTTTTTAGAAATAGCATTAATGTTTTCTAAATTAAAATCAACACCAGCTTCTCTTGCAATTGCTAACATATGTAAAACAGTATTAGAAGAACCACCCATAGCCATATCAACAGCAAAGGCATTTTTAACTGCATTTTCATTTAAAATATTTCTTAATTTAAATTTTTCAAGTGCAGCTTCACTCTTAGCAATTTCACAAATTCTTCTAGCAGCTTTTCTATATAACTCTTCTCTTTCTTTTGTTAAAGCTAAGATAGTACCATTTCCAGGAAGTGCAATACCCATTGCTTCCATTAATGTATTCATAGAGTTTGCTGTAAACATACCAGAACATGAACCACCAGATGGACATGCATTACATTCGATATCTTTTAATTCTTCTTCTGTAATATCACCAGCTTCAAATTTACCAACAGCCTCAAAAGCAGTAGCTAAATCAATAGGTTCACCATCTTTAGTATAACCCTTAGCCATAGGTCCACCTGAAACAAACACAGTAGGAACATCAACTCTTAAAGCACCCATAATCATACCAGGTACAATTTTGTCACAGTTTGGTATTGCAATCATTGCATCAAGTTTATGAGCATTCATAACTGTTTCTATAGAATTTGCAATTAATTCCCTTGAAGGTAATGAAAATAACATACCATCATGACCCATTGCAATACCATCATCTACACCAATTGTATTAAATTCAAAGGGAACACAACCATTCTTTTTAATTTCATCTTTAATGATAGCTCCAACTTTATTTAAAAAGTAGTGTCCTGGAATTAATTCAATAAAAGAATTTGCTATACCAATAAATGGTTTATCAAAATCTTCATCTTGAAGTCCTGTGGCTCTTAACAAAGACCTGTGAGGGGCTCTTGAGTGCCCTTTTTTTACTTCATCACTTCTCAAAATATATCCTTTAAATAGTTCTATTATTTTTTTGAAGATTATACATTTATTGGTGTTTTATTTCTATTAAAATAATGAATATTTGTAAATTTTGAAATATTTTTTCAAAAACCCTTGACAAAGAAATAAAATTCTATTATACTTCCAGTCCAATTTAAGTCAGGGTACTTAGATTACCATTTCAATGATGTGCGAGTGTGGCGGAATAGGTAGACGCGTTGGACTTAAAATCCAATTCCGGTTTCGGAGTGTGAGTTCGATTCTCACCATTCGCACCATCTTTTTATTAAATAGTGAGTTGACTGAGTTGGTCGAAAGTACCGGTTTTGAAAACCGGCGAGGTTAACGCCTCCGAGGGTTCGAATCCCTCACTCACTGCCACTTTCAATATGCAAAATCATTTTTATCTTGTTACTGCTAAAATGATTTTCCAAACGGAGGTATAGCAAAGTTGGTAATGCACCTGATTGCAAATCAGATATTCATCGGTTCGAGTCCGGTTACCTCCTCCAAGTATATATGTTCAAAAAATCCCTTTAAAAATTAGTTTTATGTGGTAGTTTAGTCATCTTATGGCCTTATTATTTCATTTTAATATGCGTTTTTATTTAGGTTTTGGAAATTATACACAGCATATTAAAAAAAAGGAAATAAAATGTCAGCAGAATTACTAAATGGTACTGTAAAATGGTTCGATAGCGAAAAAGGTTTTGGGTTTATTGCTCAAGAAAATGGTGGAAAAGATGTATTTGTTCACTTTAGACAAGTAAATTCATCTGGATACGGTAGAGTTTCTTTAGACGAAGGTCAAAAAGTTTCTTTTTCAGTTTCTGAAGGACCAAAAGGTTTACAAGCAGAAAACGTTACTGCTTTATAATTTTTAAAGGACAGAATTTATTTCTGTTCCTTTTTTCTCAAAAATATATTTACATCTTTTTATCTTCTTTATACTTTTCAACAAAATAATAAAAAACTTCTATTATAGTAATACTTAAAATAAAAGTTAATAAACAAATCAATGCAAAATCAATTGTATCTAATGCTGCAATATCTAACATAATAACTCCTAGAGAATATTTTTTATTATATTATATACTTGTGTTAAGAGTGTATCATTTTGAATAAATTTTCTATAAATATTAAAATTTCTTTTTTTAATTACTGACTAATACATATTATTTACATAGTTTTGATGTAGTATTCCTACAATAATAAATATATAAAGGATAAAAATGAACTATCAAACAGCTGACTTATGCGATGATAATCAAAATAAAAAAATCCAAGTATTACCAGCAAAATTCAAAAACTACGGTGGTCTTAAAAAATTCTATGGGCAAGTTGTAACTATGAAATTAAACAAAAGTAATTTCACTCTACTAGAAATGCTTAGAGACGAACAAGGTGACGGAAAAATTGTAGTAGTTGATAACTCAGAACATTTCTTTGCTGTAGTGGGAGATAGACTTTTAGGTTATGCTAAAAAAAATAACTGGAAAGCAATAATTTTAAATGGTTATGTAAGAGATACAGATGAAACAGAAAAAATAGATGTTGGTTTATATGCAATTGGCACTTGTCCACTTAGAAACTTTGAGCAAACAGAAGCTAAAAGGGAAATCATATTAGATTTTCAAGGAATTATTGTAAAACCAGGTGATTATGTGTATGCTGACAATGATGGAATAATTATTTCAAAAGAAAAACTTCAATAAAAACATTAGATAATGTTTTTATTGAATAATCTCTTCACTATTTAATTCTTTAAACTCACTATTTTCAATAGCATCTTCACTAAAATATTCAATTTTGTTTTCAGCAGTTTCAAGATTTTTAAATTTTGCAATATGAAAAATTGCATCACCTTCTTGAATAAGTGGTATTTCAGATTTACCAATAATAATTCCATCAAATAAGGCTAATATCTCACTATATCCATCACCTAAAGGCTCATCTATATAAGCTATAACTTCATTTTCTTTAACCGTGTCACCTAAAGCTTTTACAGTTCTTAGTATTCCACTTTTAGGACCTCTTATCCATACACTAGTTCTTACAACCACAGGAAGCTTTGTCTTGAGCTTTTTATTAGGAGAAACCATTTCTAGCTCTCTTAAAACATTAACAATGCCCTTAACTCCAATTCTTATGGAAGTTTCATCAAATCTTAGAGCTTCCCCTGCTTCATACAAAAGTATAGGAATTCCACTATCCTCAGCAACTGCTCTTAGTGAACCATCCCTCAAGCTAGAATGTAATATCAATGGAGCTTGAAAGGCTTTTGCTAATATAAAAGGAAACTCATTATCAAGGTTTACTCTTATTTGTGGGAAATTTGATCTGTGATTAGCTGCTGTATGTAAATCTATTCCTAAATCACTTTTTAAAACAATTTCATCAAAAAATGCTTTAGCAATTCTGCTTGCTAAACTTCCCTTACTAGAACCTGGAAAAGACCTGTTTAAATCCCTTCTATCAGGTGTATATCTTGATTGTGTCATTACACCATATGTATTAACAATAGGAACTAAAATAAGAGTACCCTTTAATCTTTTTAGTAAACTAAGCTTACCTAATCTTCTAATGATTTCTATACCATTTAATTCATCACCATGGATAGCTGCACTAATAAACACAGTTGGACCATCTTTTTTTCCTCTAATTACCCTAACAGGAATACTAGTTGAATTGTGATAGAGTTTTGGAAGTTCTAAACTTAGAGTTTTATCTTCACCTTTTTTAATAGAAGTATTTAATAAAATAAAATCTTCCACTTACGCTCCAATATTGTCTTTTTTTATTTTTCTTTTTTTAATTAATTGATTATCTATAATTTCAACTTTTACACTTTTTTCTATGTAATCCATAATCTTACTAGCAATATCAATACCAGTTGACTTTTCAATACCCTCTAATCCCGGACTTGAATTAACTTCCATAACAAGAGGTCCTCTTTTAGATGGAATCATATCAACTCCACATACACCTAAACCCATTGCTTTAGCTGCATCTATTGCTGTTTTCTTTTCTTTTCTATTTAGTTTATAAGCACTAGCACTTCCACCTTGATGAAGGTTACTTCTAAAATCACCCTCAGCACCTTGTCTTTTCATAGCACCAACTACTTCACCATCTACAACAAAAGCTCTAATATCAGCACCACCAGCTTCTTCTATAAACTCTTGAACTAATAAGTTTACTTCCATTCCATAGAAGGCATCTAAGACAGATTTAGCAGCTTTTTCACTATCAACTAAAACTACACCAACCCCTTGTGTGCCTTCTAAAATCTTTAAAACTAAAGGAGCGCCACCACTTAAGGCAATTACATCTTTTGAGTTTGATTGATTTGAAGCAAATACAGTTTTTGGCATATCAACACCATATTTTGATAAAACCTGTAAACTTCTTAACTTATCCCTACTTCTAGTAATAGCTAAGTTTCCTGATGTTGAAAAAACATCCATCATTTCAAAGTGTCTAACCATAGCTGCACCATAAAATGTCCTGCTTGCGCCTATTCTTGGAACAATTGCATCAGGTGTTGGTAAAACTTCACCTAAGTAATTTATTACAAGTTCACCTTTCATAATTTCAATGGTACACTTTAGATAATCAATTACTTTAACTTCCCAATTCTTTAAAGAAGCAGCTTCTACTAATCTTTTAGTTGAATATAAATTTTCATTTCTAGATAAAATATAAACTCTCATTACTTGTCCATTCTAAATTCTTCACTTAAATACTCCTGTGAAACATCAACTATAAATCTATTTTCAAGAAATTTTCTACCTATTAACATTGGATATTTCATATCTGCTCTATTGCTTAAAGATAAAATAGTCTCGTATCTATTACCCATAAAAAACACATTAACTTTTATAGATGGTCTTCTTTGGATTTGTCCATTTGAACTTTTTATTTTCTTGATTTTATAGATTGGCATGGTGATTTTCTTACCATGATATGATGGATGAACTTCATCATGAAGTTTAAAAGTTACAACATTTTCGTATATGTGAATATCATCACAATGAATTGCATTTGAATCAGCACCTGTGTCTATTTTGGCATCTAAATCAAAAAGCTCTAATTCAGATATTGAGATAAGCTCTTTACAGCCAATTAATTGTTTTTGCATAAGTTCTACTTTTTATGGGATATGTACTTATATTATATAACATTTTTTGAGATTTGCTTGTAATATTAAATTATTCTTTATCCACAGGTTTTTCTTCTGTAGCTTTTAAAGCTTTTTTTAGGGAGTCACTTCTTTTTTTGTGCTGATCAATTTGATCTGTAATACTAGGTTTTGAAAATACTTTTTTGATTAAAATAATAAATAAAATAGGTATAAAAAACCCAAGAATACCATATAGAATATACTGAAAATTAATATATTTCATTATATTATTCTCATCTTTAGTTATAACTACAGGTTCTACAAAAGGTAGATCTTCTTTTATAATCAAGGATTCATCTACTTTTAAAGGTTCTTGACTTTGATCTTTTTTTACTACTTTTTCTTCAGTAACTTCTTCAACTTTTACTAAAACAGGGTTTTCTTTTAGAGTTTTCTTTTTAACTATTTGCTTAACTTCTTCTACTTCTTGAATTTCTATTTTTGTTGTAGTCTTTGGGGTTACTTTTTCAGTTAATTTAGTTAATTCATTAAGGGTTTTATTTGGTATATCAATACTATCTGTTGCTACAAATCTTATAGAAACAAAGCCTTTTTTGATTTTATACCATGAACCTTTGTTCTTAGTTTTTACAAGAGCTTCAATATTTACATTTTCATTTTTTCTAAGAACATAAGCAATCTTACTTTCATAATCTGGTAACGATCTTACGTTTACATCTTGCTTTACTATACCACTATAAGTGTCATTTGCAAGTAAAGTAAAGCTAAATAACATACATATAAGCATAGATTTTAAAAAAAGAATTCTATTCATTATTGAAACCTTAAAAATAACTTTTTAAGAATACATTAATCTACGTTATATTTAGTTTAAGTCTAATCCATCATCTCGTCTTGCTCAACACCATCGTTAAAATCATGCAAGTCTTTGAACAAATATCCTTCTATAATTTCATCAATACTTTTTTGATATGGAGCTATTAAAACTGCAATTCCTTCGTCCATTAAAGGCCATACATATTCTTTGTCATTTATTACTACTAACTCATCAATCCATTCTAAAATATCTTCTCTTCTATCATAAAATTCAACTTCGCAGATTTTACCTTCGTCTAATCTTACTAAAGCCCATGCTTTATTTTCTTCAATTGAAGATATTACACATTCATCTCTATTTTTACTATCTACGGGGATTATAATAGTCATTATATAAACCTTTTTCCTTTGTAATTTTAATTATCATTTTATAAAAATGATACAATTTTTATTCTTAATTCATATACTCTTTTTCATACCATTTTGAAAATACGTATAAAGAGTATAAATGCTGTTTAAACTTACGTGACTTAGCCAATTCATATATATGTTTTATGTAAGTTTCATTAAATAGATTTGTTTCATTGTTTACTTTTAAAATAGTATTTAAAATATCATCCTTATACTCTTTATGGAGCCACTCATTAAAAGGAGAGTTAAATCCTTTTTTAGTACGGTTTATAATATCATTAGGAATATATTTACTTGCGATTTTTTTAAGTAAATACTTGTTTGTATCTCCTACTTTAATATTTGACTCAATACTAAACATATAATTAACTAAATTAAAATCTAAAAAAGGTGTTCTAATTTCAAGGGAATTTCTCATAGAGATTCTATCCACTTTAGAGAGCAAACCATCCCCAAGCCATATTTTTAAATCAATATAACTCATCCAATCAACAGGATCATTTTTTGGTTTCTCACTTTTAAAAGATGGAACTTTGTTAAATAGCCTTTTCTTTTGAATATCAGTGTAAATTTCACCAAAACTATTGTATAAAGTTTGTTTTTTAACTATTCTTCTTAAATATTCACTCTCTTTTGTATTATTTTGTAATGCACCAATAATATCATCTAAAAAATCATTTTGATCTT
>JBDNBT010000098.1:0-4149 GCA_039767755.1 Sulfurovum sp. | reverse complement strand
TGATTTATTATTAGTGGAATTAAATTTACAAATAATTATGAATATGATATAGTTTTATTCAACTATCAGGATTTGACACAAAACTCTAAACAGTCTCACAGAAATTGAAATAAATATCTTAGAGCACTTTTATAACTTATTTATTAGTAACTTATACAAATCATGGGATGAAATCAATACACTTAATTTTAAAATAGAATCAAGAGACACAAACGCAAATGCAATTCAAATTGTATCTGATCATGAGATTGTATTGCTTGTTGTATTAGAAATAACTATTGATGAAGAATCAGGGTTCTTATCTATTTGTTATCCTATTGCTTATATTGAATCTATGCTAAATAAAATAGTTGAAAAAATATTTAGTGAAGGTAAAAATAGAAAATCAAGTAGAAAACCAGATATTGGAACACTAATATCAGGTGCTAAAATGAATATTGAAGCAATAATTGCAGAAACTCAATTATCAGCTAAAGATATACTTAATATAAAAGAAGATGATATTATTTTATTTAATAAAAATGCAACTTCATCATCAGCAAAAGTTTATATAAACAAAAAAGAAAAGTTTTTAAGTGTGTCTGGAATTTCTAGTAATAGAAAATCTATTCAAATAAGATCTAATGTTGATAAAGAAAAACAAGAAACATTAGAGATGCTTAGAAAAATGAGAGAAGAAAGACTTAGCAGAGCTAAGACTTCATCTGAAAATATACAAAGACTTCTAAAAGACAGAAAATCTGTCCCTAAAGACTAGTAGGAAAAAATCTTTTCCCTTAGTCTTAATCTTCTTTAGTCTTCTATACTCCAAGCTATAGTTTCACCTGCGTACATAGGCACAACATTTTCACCATGTGCTTCATAAATAGCTGGTACTACAAAATCTTTTTTTACTAATTTTATAGTTTTTTTAACTGGCTTTTTATTATAAATTCTTTGTGCATTTAAAGACACAAACGCATTTAGGTTTTCTAATGCACTATTTTCTTCAAATAATTCTGTTAATACTTGTAAAGCAATAGATGAAGTAAATACTCCAGCTGCACAACCACAACATTCTTTCTTGTGTTTAGGATGAGGGGCACTATCACTTCCAAACATTAATTTTGGATGAGCTTTAAGTGCAGCACTTAAAAGCGCTTCTCTATCTTCATATCTTTTTGCAATTGGTTTACAAAATAGATGTGGTTGAAGCATACCACCAGCTACATCATCAAGTGTAATAAGTAAGTGATGTAAAGTTACTGTTGCATGAAGATTTTCATATTTATCTAATAATTCTACTGCATCTTGAGTTGTAATATGTTCCATAATTATTTTTAAATCAGGGAAATTTGATGCGATAGACTCATAAATAGGCATGAACTCTTTTTCTCTATCCATAACAAAACCATTTGTTTCCCCATGAATACATAAAGGTATACCTAATTTACTCATCGACTCTAAAGTTGGTCTTAATACTTCAATATTCATAGAAGATACACCATTTTCAGAGTTTGTAGTAATTCCAGCAGGATAAAGCTTTATAGCAATAATATCATCTTTAACTTCTTCTAAAAACTCATATGAATAGTCATTTTTAAAAAATAGTGTTAAATATGGTTCAAAATCATCACCAGTACATGCATCTTTGATTCTTTGCTTGTATGAAAGCATAGCTTCTTTTGTTGTAACAGGTGGAACAAGATTAGGCATAATCAGTGCTCCACTAAAAGTATTTGAAGTTAATGGTCCCACTAACTTTAACATTTCACCATCTCTTAGGTGAAGATGCATGTCCAATGGTTCATTTATTTCAAATCTAGTTACACTATCCATTATATAGCTTCCTCATCTTCTTCACCTGTTCTAATTCTAACAATCTTTTCAACAGAAGAAACGAAAATTTTACCATCTCCGATTTTACCTGTTTTTGCAGCTTCTATAATTAAATTAATTGTAGAGTCAACATCGTCTTCAGAAACAATTAACTCAATTTTGATTTTTGGTAAAAAGTCTACAACATATTCAGCACCTCTGTATAACTCAGAGTGTCCTTGTTGTCTTCCGTAACCTTTTACATCTGAAACTGTCATACCTGTGATTCCAGCTTCAGTTAAAGATTCTTTAACGTCTTCTAATTTGAATGGCTTTATAATAGCTTCAATTTTTTTCAATTTTTATCCTTTTTTTAAGTCTTTTATTTTAACAAAATAAGATTTAGAATGCTCTTTTAAATTCTGGGTAAGCTTCAATACCACATTCTTCAACATCAAGACCTTGCATCTCTTCGTCGTTCTCAGCTCTTAGTGGAACTATTTTATTGATAATATATAAAATAACATAAGATGATATAAATGCAAATATACCAACAACAATAATACCTTTTAATTGACCCATAAGTGTAATATCGTCACCATTTGAAGCGAAAATACCTACAGCTAAAGTTCCCCAAATACCATTTACTAAGTGAACAGATAATGCCCCAACTGGGTCATCAATTCTTATTTTATCAAAGAACGATACACCAAATACAACTAAAGTACCGCCAATTGCACCAATTAATATTGGAGTATAAATATCATATAAATCTGGTCCAGCTGTTATAGCTACCATAATAGCTCCAGCTAAACCAGCTGTATTTGTATTCATTATAGTTAAAGCAACTAAATCAGCGTTTTCTTTAGAGGCAATTGATCCAACAGAACCACCATTAAATCCAAACCATCCAATCCATAATAAAAATGCACCTAATGTTAATAAAGGAATATTAGAAGCAGGAATTACCCTAACTGCTCCATCTTTAGTATATCTTCCTTTTCTTGCTCCAATAATTATAATTGCAGCTAATAATGCCCATCCACCTGTTGAGTGAATTACTGTTGAACCTGCTAAATCATACATACTTAAAGCTAGAGCTGTACCGTCTAAAAAGTTACTTCCCCATGTAACATTTACAACTAAAGGATACACAACAGCAGCCATGATAATTGTAAAAAATGCCAAAGGAATAACTTTAGCTCTTTCAGATACACCACCACTCATAATATTAACTACTTTACCAACAAATGCCATTTGGAAAAGGAATGCTGCCCATTTACTCATACCATCAGCACCAAAATCACCAAAAGCGATTGAGTACCCAACTAATAAGAATGCCAATGAAGCAATTGCATATATAAGTGTATTAATTGTTAATACAGCAGTAACATTTTTAGTTCTAACAATACCAGCCTCAAGCATAGCAAAACCTGGAACCATAAATATTATTAAAGTCATAGCGAAGATTGCATATAACGTGTCAATAATGTAAGAAAATTCTGAAGTCATTATTTCTCCTAGTTTTTTTAGGACAAATTATAATGTTTTTGTATAGGATATATTTTTGATAGTTGTATAAAAAGTATACAATTTAAGAAAAAGTAATCTTTTTCTTAAATTTGTTGAAAAATTAAATAGCTTCGCTACCTTTTTCTTCTGTTCTAATTCTTACTACTTCTTCAAGAGAAGAAACGAAGATTTTACCATCTCCGATTTTTCCAGTTTTAGCTGATTCAATTATTGCTTTAATTGTCTCATCTACCATATCGTCTTTAACCGCAATATCAATTTTGATTTTTGGTAAAAAGTCAACTACATACTCAGCCCCTCTGTATAATTCAGAGTGACCTTGTTGTCTTCCATAACCTTTAACATCTGAAACTGTCATACCAGTGATTCCAATTTCAACTAATGCTTCTTTTACATCTTCTAGTTTGAACGGTTTAATTATTACTTCAATTTTTTTCATATTCTAATCCTTATACCTTATGATCTTTTAAACTCAGGGTAAGCTTCTAAACCAGTTTCGTGGATATCTAAACCATTTACCTCTGTTTCTTCATCTACTCTTAATCCCATGATTACATCTAAGATTTTCCATACAATGAATGAAGCTACGAATACAAATGCACCGATAACAACAATACCTTTTAACTGAGCCATGATAGTTACATCAGGGTTAAAGATACCAACTGCGATTGTTCCCCAGATACCTGCTACTAAGTGAACAGATAAAGCACCAACAGGATCATCAATTCTTAATTTATCAAACATTGGTACAGCAAATACAACAATAGCACCACCAACAATACCTTCAATAAATGAAACCATCATTCCTAAATCAGGACC
>JBDNBT010000097.1:0-19606 GCA_039767755.1 Sulfurovum sp. | reverse complement strand
TAAAGCAGATATTGGTGTAGGTCCTGCCATTGCATCAGGAAGCCATACATATAATGGTATTTGAGCTGATTTACCCATAGCTCCAACAAACAGTAAGAAACCACTTAATATTAATAGTGATTGATCAGCATTTACAAGATTAGCTTCAATAGATTCAAAAGATAAATTAACTCCACCCATGGCAAAGAATAGAACAATTACACCTAATAAAAATCCAAAATCACCAACTCTGTTTACTATAAAAGCTTTATTTGCTGCAATAATATTTTCTTTTTTACCGTAATAAAATTTAATTAAAAGGTATGAACATACTCCAACACCTTCCCATCCTATAAATAATATAATAGGGTTATCGGCTAATACAAGAATCAACATAGAAGCTAAAAATAAATTAAAATAAGCAAAGAACTTACCAAATCCATTGTCACCTTTCATATATCCAATAGCATAAATATGAATTAACCAACCAACAAAAGTTACGAACATAGACATAAATATTGATAAATTATCACCTAAGAGTGTCATGTCAATATTTAACTTATCAATACTTAACCAAGTAAATATATGCTGTTTAAATATAACTCCTGATTCATACATTTGTAAAAATAAGTATAAAGTAATTAAAAATGAAATTAAAGGAGCAATACATCCTATTAGTGAAAAAGTAAGTTCACTTACTTTGTTTCTTTTAATATGATAAAAATATAAACCACCATTTAAAATAGCCCCTAATAGTGGTGCTAATATTATCCAAACTAATAAAGAAGAACTCATTTGTTTTCTCCTTGTGATAATGATGTGAAGATATCTGAATCAAGGGATTTTTTTGATCTATAAAGCAAAATAATTGCTGATAAAAATATAGCAGCTTCAGCTGCAGCAATTGAAATAACAATAACCGTAATAACTTGAGGATCCATATTAAAATGATATCTAGCAAAAGTCGCTAAGAATAAATTCACCCCATTTAACATCATTTCAATAGACATATAAATAACAAAGATATTTCTTCTAGCAATAACTCCAATAGCACCTATTGAAAAAAGTATCATTGAAACAAAGGCATATGCACTTAAACTAATCATTTAAATCTCCTTTGTTTTCAGTATCTTTTGTTTGTGGTACAGCTTGTGGATGAACATCATCTTCTAATCTTGATTTTCTTTTTTTGGCTAAAACAACAGAACCTATTAACGCAACTAAAAGTAAAATAGAAATAAGCTCAAAGGCTAAAATCCAGTCATTATATAAAACTTTACCAAGGGGTTTTATATCACCAAATTCATTATCCATAACACTTAAGTCTTTAGTAGGAAGTTTTGCAACAGCTTCTAAAACTAAGACATTTAAAGGAATCATTATAATTGCTCCAAGGGCTATTAATTGAAACTTCTTAGGCTCTTTTGGTAAATCTTCATCTTTGATATTTAAAAACATCAAAATAAATAAGATTAGTGTCATAATTGCACCAGCATAAACTATAATTTGTACCATAAAAAGAAATGTTGCGTTTAAAAGTGCAAACATTCCAGCTACACTAAGCATAGAAATTAATACTCCAAGTGCACTATACATAGGGTTTGCATAAACAATCATAGCAATAGCACCACTAATAGCTAAAAATGATAGACCAATAAATACAATATCAATCATTACTAAAATCCTTTGATCTTTCATTTGCCATTAAAGCTTGCTTATCTAAAACAAAATCTTCTCTTTTTGTTCCTGTTAATGAAAATATACCCGTATCCATTCTAATGGCATCACATGGACATGCTTCAACACAATATCCACAATATACACATTCTAAAAGATCAATTTTAAACTCTTTTGGTCTTTTTTCAGCCTTATCATCAAATCTTTCTTGAGCTTCAATAAAAATACAATCAGCTGGACATGCAGTGGAACACATATAGCATGCTACACATTTTTCAGTGTTATCATCTTCCCACTTTGTGAGTCTATGAACACCTCTGTATCTATCTGTAATATCACTAGGTTGAATTTCTGGATATTGCATAGTTTTTAGATTATCAACATCTTTAAGGTTTTTAAAAAAGTGAGTAATAGTTGTTTTCATACCCCCGGCAATTGCAGGTAAATATAACTTATCTTTAAATGATTTCCCGTGTCTTTGTACTACTTTAATTCCCATCTTAACTTCCTAACACAACTACAACAATTGCTGTTATTACAATATTTGCTAAAGCTAAAGGCAATAACACTTTCCAACCTAACATTTGAAGTTGGTCATATCTAAATCTTAAAACAGTCCATCTAACCCAAATATATACAAAAGCCATAATAAAAAACTTAGCTAAGAATGTACCAATTTGAATTATTGCTGTTGCAATATTTACACCATTTTCTCCAAGTCCTGTTACTAAAAATGTACCTAATAAAGCGACAATAACTCCAGTTATTGCCCAAAAACCTATACTTAGTATTTTTGTTTCTTTTAGTCTTGATTCATTTTGTCCAATTGCTTTATTATTTTTCTTCATCCATGATGTAAATACAAAAGCTTTTATAGGAAGTAAAACAATTAAAGCAACAATTACTATGTTTATATTGTCTTGAATAGTAGCTGTATCAAGCCATGGTAAATGATATCCACCAAAGAATAGAGTTACTATAATAGCACTTGAAGCACTCATAGCACTATATTCACCAACTTGAAATAATCCAAATCTCATAGCTGAATACTCAGTATGATAACCAGCTACAATTTCAGATTCACCTTCTGCTATATCAAAGGGAGCTCTATTTGTTTCTGCAAAGGCACACACTATAAAAATCACAGCGGCTAAGGGTTGAATAAATATACCCCACATAGGAATTACACCTAAATATGTACCTGCTTGTGCATTTACCATATCAGCTAAGTGAATTGATCCATATGAAATTAAAATAGAAATTATTGATAATCCCATAGCAGCTTCATACGAAATCACTTGAGCACTTGCTCTAATTGAACCTAATAATCCATATTTACTAGCAGATGCATATCCACCTAAAATAATTCCATATACACTAAGTCCAGCAAATGCTAAAAACCACATGATACCTAAGTGGTTTGGTACTGCTTGCATCATATATTCTTTACCATTTATTACTAAGTTATCAGCAAAAGGAATAGTAGCAAATGTTAAAAAAGAACATAAAAAAACTATAATAGGTGCAATAGTAAAGAAAAATTTATATTTTATATGTTGAGGTGTAAAGTCTTCTTTAAAGGCAAGTTTTAACATATCGGCGATACTTTGAATTAGTCCACCTAATCTTAAAGGTCCTATATTACATCTATTAGGACCTGATCTATCTTGCATAAATCCAGACACTCTTCTTTCCCACCATACAAATACAGGTGTTAAACCTACTGCTAAAAATACAGCTAGTAAAATATTAACCATTATTATGATTATAGATTCTATACTCATAATAAGTTTCCTTTTTCAAGCATATTTTTTATTTCTTCGATTATATTTGTTACATTTGGAAGTGGATTGTCTTTTTTCATTTTAGATATTACTTTTTGTTCTATTCCATCACAATTGATGTATGTACCACTTTTTTCCAAAAATGAACACATAGGAATTGAGATATTACAGTGTTTAATACTCATACAATTATGACTAAACATTCCAATTACAGTTTTGTTTTCTAAAGAACTAATATTACTTTCATCTTCAAAATAATCACTTCCTACTATAACAACGTTTTGACTATTATTTAAAGTTTCATCAAAATACTCTTTTGATTCATTTATTTCAAGTTTAGCAAAAGCTTTTCTATTTGCTTTTTTATCTTTATTTCTTAAATAGTCATCTCCAAACTCTTCATCATAACTATTTGGTGAATATCCACTAACTCTAGCATCTAGTACTTTGGCTAAATTTTTTATATTTTTCATTTCTTCTAATGATAAACTTGCATCTAATAAAAATAGAGTCTTAGCATTTTTTGTTAGAGTTGAAAATGTTTGAGCAATTGCATTTGATATGTTTGATTCTGAATTATTAACAATAGCAGTAGTAAATCTATTTTCATTTTCTTTAGCGTATGAAAGTCTACCCTCATCACACATGAAAAAGCCATTAACTTCTTTGTTTAATCTTGGTCTAAATCTATATACTATGTCATCTTTGTATTTTTCTTTTCTATGATCAACAAAAATATTACAACCCTTAGCACATCCATTACATATGGCATTAAATGTTTCTAGAAACCATACTCTTTGCTTAAATCTAAAGTCTTTTGAAGTCAAAGCTCCAACAGGACATAGATCAACAACATTCATTGCATATGGATTTGATAAAGGTTTTCCTGGAAAAGTTCCAATTACTGAGTGGTCAGCCCTTGATATTACACCAAGTTCATTTGTTTTTGTGATATCTGAACAAAATCTTACACATCTTGTACAAAGTACACATCTCTCTTGATCTAGCATTACATTTGAACCTAAATCTTCTCTTTTTCTAGCATGATTCTTAGAATTTAGATTCATTCTTGATTCATAAAAACCTGATTCCATGTAGTAGTCTTGAAGTTTACATTCACCAGCTTGATCACAAGTTGGACAGTCAATAGGATGATTTATAAGCTCTAACTCAAGAATATCTTTTCTAACTTTTTCAATATTCTTACCAGTTGTTCTTACTATCATCCCATCTTTTATAGGGGTATCACATGATATTTGAGGTCTTTTTTGACCTTCTATTTCAACCATGCACATACGGCAGTTACCGTCTTTACCTAATGCTTGGTGATAACAGAAGTGAGGAATGTGTATATTCTCATCAAGAAGTTTATCAATTAGTAAGCTACCGTTTTGTGCTTCCATTTGTTTACCATTGATAGTAATATTTACATTTTCACTCATTGTTTCCCCTTTTATTAGGTGTATTTCTTGCTATTAGTTACCTGTATATAATTGTCTAGGTCTAGCAATTTTATGTTTAGGATCTTGCTTTAATTCAGACCATTGTGCTAACCATCCTGGAACTCTACCAATTACAAATAATGGTGTAAACATTGCAGTTGGAATTCTTAAGGCAGTTAAAATAACACCTGAATAGAAGTCGATATTAGGATATAATCCTCTATCTTTGAAGTAGTCATCATTTAATGCTGCTTCTTCAACCGCTGCTGCTACATCTAATAATTGAGAATCTAAATTTAATTCTTCTCTTAACTTATCTTGTAAACCTTTTAAAGTTTCAGCTCTTGGATCTCTGTTTTTATATACTCTATGTCCGAATCCCATTAATCTAAATGGATCATTTTTATCTTTTGCTTTAGCAATAAATGATGGTACATTTTTAACATCACCAATTAATTTTAATTGATCCATAACTTTTTCATTAGCACCACCATGAGCAGATCCCCATAATGCAGAAATACCAGATGCAATTGATACATAAGGGTGAGCTTCAGTTGAACCAACATTTCTTACAGTTGTAGTTGAAGCATTTTGCTCATGATCAGCATGTAAAGTTAAAATCGCATCAAGTGCATCAATTTCAACTTGTTTAATTTCATCATTAACACCATTACCTAAATACTTCATTCTTCCACCTGGATATGCTCTTAACATATATAAGAAGTTTTCTGTAAAGTATTTGTTTACATCAGGGTAAATAACAGGAGAACCAATTGAGTTTCTGTAAGCCATAGCTGCAATAACAGGCATTTTAGCTAAGATTCTTCTTCTCATTAATTTGAATTCTTCTTCATTTTCTAAGTTTAAGTGCTCTTTATAGAACGCAGCCATAGCCATAGTTGCAGATCCCATAGTTGCCATTGGATGTGCTCCATCTGGTAATGCATCAAATAATCTTAAAATACCTTCATCTAAAAATGATCTATGTCTAATTTCTAAATCGAAGTTTTTTGAAGCTTCTGGTGTTGGTAATTTACCTCTCATTAAAAGGTATGATACATCTAAGAAAGAGTATTTACCAGCTAAATCAGCGATATCATAACCTCTATATCTTAATTCAGAGTTTTCACCATCAATATATGTAATTTTAGATTCACAAGATGCAGTTGACGTGTATCCAGGGTCAAATGTAAACATTCCTGAATCTTTATAGAATGTAGAAATATCTACAACACTTGGTCCTCTAGTTCCGTCAATAATATTGTACTCATACTGCTTTCCACTTCTGTTATCAGTTAATGTCATAGTACTTTTTGCCATATTTTTTTCTCCTATAATTAAGTTAAATTTTTTATTTTATATGTTTTTCAAATTCTTCTGGGAACTTTAAAAGTATACTTTTTATGATGTCTTTAACAGCTGGTGCAAAAACACAAATTGTTTTTCCATTCATTGTCTCACATACATCAAGAATAGTTTGTATATCTTCTTTTGAAGCCTCTCCATTTAGAACTTTATTTAAAGTTTTATCAATCCAACCACAACCTTCTCTACAAGGTGTACATTGCCCACATGATTCATGGTGATAAAACTCTATTAGATTTTTAGCCACATCAACCATTGATGTGTCTTCATCTATTACAATCATTCCTCCCGTACCTAAAGTTGAACCAATATCCCACATCGATTCATAATCTAAAACTGCTTCATTTACCTCTTTTGCAGTTAGAATAGGACATGATGATCCACCTGGGATAATGGCTTTCAATTTCTTTCCATCAATCATTCCTCCACCTAAAGTGTTAAGGAAATCAATCATTTTATTACCATATGCCATTTCATATACGCCTGGTTTTTTAACAGGCCCTGAAATTGCAAATAGCATAGTACCAGGAGATGTTTCTGTTCCGTATTTTGTATAACCCTGCGCACCGTTTTCAACAATGTTCGGAACAGAAGCAATAGTTTCTACATTGTTGACAGTGGCAGGATTGTCGAAGAACCACTCACATTCTTTGCCATGTGGTTTAAGTCTTGGATGACCTCTTTTACCTTCTAGTGATTCAATTAAAGCTGATTTTTCTCCACAAATATAAGCACCAGCTCCTCTGTGAACTGTAATATCAACTTTAAAATCATGACCCATAACAGATTTACCAATAATTCCAGCTTCATAAGCTTCATCAATTGCTTCTTGCATTCTGTCAGAGAAAAATTTATACTCACCTCTTATATAAATGTAAGCATGACTTGCACTTATTGCATAACAAGAACAAATAATACCTTCAATTAAAAGATGTGGGTCATATTCAAAAATTTGTCTATCTTTAAAAGTACCAGGTTCACTTTCATCACCATTAACAATTAAGTATCTAGGTCTATCATCAACAGGTGGCATAAGTTTCCACTTAGGTCCACAAGGTGCACCACCTCCACCTTTTCCCCTAAGACCAGATGCAACAACTTCATTTGTAACATCATCAGGAGACACTGAAAATAGTTTAGAGATACTTGAGTATCTTCCATTTTCTTTAGCTACTTTTAGTGTATGAGAGTTAGGAATATCAAAATTTTGACTTACAATTCTAGTTATCACTTGATACTCCTTTGCATTTATTTACTAACTCATCAACTTTTTGAGTAGTAAGTTTTTCATGATATTCACCATCAAGTGCAAACATAGGAGCGCCACCACAAGCACCTAAACATTCAACTTCACTTAAATGAAATAGTCCATCTTCGCTTGTTTGTCCAGGTCCAATTCCAATTGTATTTTTAATGTGATCTTTTATATCTTTTGAACCACATAACATACAAGATAGTGTTTTACATAATTCTATATGATGAGTTCCAATAGGTTTTAAATTAAACATAGTATAAAAAGTTGCTACTTCATATACTTGCATTGGTGATTTTTCTAATCTTTGTGCCACATATACCATAGCATCTGGACTTACCCAGTTTTCTTGCTCTTGCACTAACCATAAAGCTGGAAGCATACAAGAATCACTATTTGGATATCTTGTTAAATATGCTTGAAATTTTTCTTCATTTTTGGGTGTAAATTCAAATGTAGCCATTATCTATCAAACTCCCCTGCAATAAAGTTCATACTAGCCATTGTTACAACAGCATCTGCTAGCATTCCACCTTCAACTATTTTTGAATAAGCTGCAAGTGAATAAAAACATGGTGGTCTACATTTTACTTTATATGGTGTACCCTCACCATCACTAACTATGTAAAATCCTAATTCACCGTTTCCAGCTTCTGTAAAACTATAGTGCTCACCAGCTGGAACTTTTATACCTTCAAAAGTAAGTTTAAATTGGTTCATTAAACCTTCAATATTAGTGTATACATCTTTTTTGTCAGGTAAAATAATTCCTTGATGATTAACATTTATAGCTCCATCAGGTAGATCTCTCATGGCTTGTTTAATAATTTTTATAGATTGTCTCATTTCTTCAAATCTACACATCATTCTGTCATATACATCACCATGACTTCCAACTATTACATCAAAATCATATTTTTCATAATCATAATATGGTTTATCTTTTCTTAAATCATGAGCTACACCTGTTGCTCTTAAATTTGGACCAGAAATTCCTGCATTTATTGCAAAATCTGCATTAATAACACCAACATCTTGTGTTCTATCTAAATAAATTTTGTTGTGTGCTATTAAACTTAAGGCATCGTCTATACCTTTTTCTATGTCTTTTATCACATCATCTAAATCAGCATCAAAACCATCATATAAATCATGTTCTAATCCACCAACTCTAGTATAAGAATTTGTAAGTCTAGCACCTGTTAATTTTGATAATAAATCATAGGCTTTGTCTCTTGGAGCGAATAAATACCAAAAGTTAGTTAATCCACCTAAGTCAACCATGTTTGCAGCATTACAAACAAGGTGATCAAGAATTCTACTTAGTTCACCAATAACAACTCTAATAGCCTTAGCTCTTGGAGTTATATCAATATTCAACATATCTTCAACAGCTTTTGAAAAACCTATATTATTTAAAATAGCACTACAATAATTTAATCTATCTGTATATGGAATGATTTGATTATAAGTGTGGTTTTCACAAGACTTTTCAAAACCTCTGTGTAAATATCCAATTTCAGTTACACAAGCTGTAATTGTTTCACCTTCCATAGCTACAAAGTTTCTAATAGTTCCGTGACTTGCAGGGTGCGATGGTCCAACATTTAAAAGCATAAGATCGTTTATTTCTTCGTCTTTGTAACCTTTTTTATGTAATAAAGGAAGCATTTCATCCATTAGATCTTCTGTTTCTGTACAAACTTGTCCATTTGTAATAGGATAATCTTTTCTTAGTGGATGCCCTGTAAATTGGTGATGATTTAAAACTCTTTTTAAATTAGGATGACCTAAAAATTTAATTCCATATTGATCAAAAACTTCTCTTTCAGCCCAATCAGCACTTATAAAAATATCTGCAATACTTTGTATTTCTAGGGTTTCATCATCCACAAAACACTTAACAGTAGTTTCTTTTTTAAAGTTACTACTTCTAAGAATATAAACAACAGCAAATCTTGATTGTGTACTTTGTGGATACTCTAAATAATCAACAGCTGTAATATCTAATAAAATAGAAAAATTTTCGTTGTTTTTTAAGTTTAATACAGTGTCTTTTATTTCAGATGCACTAACTACTAAGTCAACCTTATGCATCAAGGTATCCTTTAAAATTAGCTATTCTGTTTTTCATTTCAGCTTCATTATGAGCTTTCTTTTGAATGTTCATAATAGAATCAAGTACAGCCTCAGGTCTTGGAGGACAACCTGAGATATACTCATCTATAGGAATTATTTGATCAATTCCCTGTAAAGTTGTGTAGTTATCATAAAATCCACCACTACATGCACAAGCACCCATAGAAATTACCCATTTAGGCTCACACATTTGCTCATAAATTTTCTTTAAAATTGGTGCTTGTTTATATGATATAGTTCCTGCTACAATAAGCAAATCAGCTTGTCTTGGAGAAAATCTTACAACTTCTGCCCCAAATCTTGATAAGTCATATTTAGCACCAGCTACACTCATAAATTCAATACCACAACAAGCAGTACCAAATACCATTGGCCATAGTGAATATGATCTACCCCAATTTATAGCGTGGTCTAATCTAGTTGTAACTATAGAGTCATTTAAGTTAGATGCGTCGTTTAATCCCATTCTAAAGCCTTCTTTTTATAAATGTAGATTAATCCTGCAAATAAAAGTCCCATAAAAAAGAACATTTTATATAATCCTGCATATCCTAATTCTACAACATTAACAGCCCAAGGAAACATAAATATTATTTCTACATCAAATAATAAAAAAGAAATTGCTACTAAATAGAATTTCACTGAGAATCTAATATTTGTATTTCCTATTGGATTTGATACACCACTTTCGTAAACTGTATTTTTAAGTTTTGCATCTTTATTTTGAGGTCCTATAAGTCTAGTTGCCACAAAAACACCAACAATAATAAGACCAATCGCAACAAACATTACAGAAGCAAGGACTAGTTCAGTAGACATATATTTCCCTTATAAAGATTTTAAGTTATTTTGATTGTACAATTTTTTTATAAGGGAAGAAAGAAAATTCTGTAGCTAACAAAATTTAATTTAAATAGTGTGAAAATTTGTAATACTTTGTTACTTTATTTGCTTGAAAAAGTTACGCAAAGTTTTTTAAGTCCCATTTCTAGGGTATTTTGATTTGTGGCAAGATTGAGTCTAAAATACTTATCTCCATTGCTACCAAAAGAAACTCCATCATTTAAAGCTAATTTAGCTTTAGTTAGTAAAATATCTTTTATTTCGTTATGTGTAAGATTAAAGTCTTTAAAATTAAGCCATAAAAGGTATGTGGCTTGTGGATTATAAAAGCTAATTTTAGGACAATTTTCTTCTAGAAAACTTTTTGTAAACTTAATATTTTTTTGTAAATAATTTTTTAATTCATCTACATATAATTCACCTTCATTATAAGCAGCTTTAGTTGCAACATATCCAAAAAAGTTAACCGAATGTATTTCCCTTTTTCTAGCTTCTTTTTTAAATGCATCTAAAATCTCTTTGTTTTTAGAAATTGCATATGAAGCATTTAATCCAGCTATATTAAACGTTTTACCAGCTGAGTTAAGTGTTAAACAATTTTGAGCAATTTTCTTATTTATACTTGCCATTGGTGTAAATTTATCAAATGCTAAGTCACTATGAATTTCATCCGAGATTATTAGTATGTTGTTTTCAATACATATATTGGCTAATGTTTCAAGTTCATCTTTATTCCATACTCTTCCTACAGGATTATGGGGAGAACATAAACACAGAATTTTCGTTTTAGATGTTATCTTAGATTCTAAATCTTCAAAATCCATAGTATAATATCCTATGTTTTCAGGATCATTTTTAAGTTCATTAACTACTACTTTTCTATTATTTGCTGTGACAGCTTTAAATAAAGGAGGATAAACAGGTGTTTGAACAATAACTTCATCATCAACATCACTAAAAGCTTCAATACATGCACTATAAGATGGTACTACTCCATTAGCCATGAATATATCTTCAATATTAAGCTCCCAATTATGTCTTGTTTTTTGCCAATTTACAATTGACTCATATACATCATCACTATCTATACTATATCCATAAACACTATTACTAGCAGCTTTAATAATTGCATCATTTATACATGATGGAGTTTTAAAATCCATATCAGCTACCCACATAGGTGTTAAGTCTTCATATCCAAAATATCTATCTAAGCCATCATATTTGGCACAATTTGTTCCAATTCTATTTACATTTTCATCAAAGTTATAAAACATATATCAAACCTCTATTATAAACTATTTTTTATTGTTAAAATGATATAAGATTTATACTAATTTAAACATTAGGTTGAAAAAAGGTTACCATGAAAGAAGCTATAGAATTACTAAAAAGAAACAATTTATTAAAAATTATTGATGATGAACTAGATATTTATTTAGAAATCCCACATATTGCATATGTTGAGGTTAAAAAACCTGACTCAAAAGCTATTTTATTTACAAATCCTATTGACAAAAAAACAGGTAAGAAGTTTGATATACCTGTATTAATGAACGTATTTTGTAATGAAGAAGCTGTAAAGTTATTTATTGGTGATGGGGACAAAATAGGTAATGAAATTGAAAGCCTATTAAAAATGAAGCCACCAACTACTTTTACTGAAAAGCTATCTACATTTGGAAAACTTTTTGCTTTAAAAAACACTATCCCTAAGAAAAATAGAGGAAAAGGTGAGTGTCAACAAGTTATAAAACTAGGTAAAGATGCTAAGTTATCTGATATTCCTGTACTTACAACTTGGGAACAAGATGGTGGTCCATTTATTACTATGGGACAAGTTTATACTACAAGTTTAAATGGTGAAATGAAAAACTTAGGTATGTATAGACTTCAGGTTTATGATGATCATACTGTAGGTTTACATTGGCAAATACATAAAGATTCAAATCACTTTTTCCATGAGTACAAAGAAGCTGGTAAAAAAATGCCTATAGCTATTGGTATTGGTGGAGATCCTATGTATATTTGGTGTGGACAAGCACCATTACCAATTGGTATTTTTGAACTAATGTTATATGGTTTTGTAAAAAATAAAAATGCTCAATTAGTAAAATGTATTACAAATGACTTATATGTACCAAGGGATAATGACTTTGTTATTGAAGGTTTAGTTGATACTAGTACTCTAAAAATAGAAGGTCCATTTGGTGATCATACGGGATATTATACTTTAGAAGAAGAGTATCCATTTATGGAAGTTACAGCAATTACACATAAAAAAGATCCAACTTACTTAGCTACTGTTGTTGGAAAGCCACCATTAGAAGATAAGTATATGGGACATGCCACAGAAAGAATTTTTTTACCATTGTTAAAAACAACGGCACCTGATTTAATTGACTATTATATGCCTGAAAATGGTGTATTCCATAACTTAATTTTAGCAAAAATAAAAACTTTATACCCAGGTCACGCACAACAAATGATGCATGCGTTTTGGGGAGTAGGGCAAATGAGTTTTGTTAAACATGCTATTTTTGTAGGAGCAGATGCACCTGATTTACCAGATCATGATGCTACAGTAAGACATATATTAAATAGAATTGATATAGATGAATTACTAGTGACAAAAGGTGTTGTAGATGCACTTGACCATTCAAGTCCTAAGTTTGCAGTTGGTGGAAAGTTAGGATTAGATTGTACGGGTGATGAAATTGATGAATTAGGTATCACTCTTTTAAGTGATGAAGAGTTACTTAATAAAATGCAAGAAATTACTGATGAGGTAAAAGATCTAAAACAATACTACACAGATACAAAAAATCCTGTAACTGTAATAAGTGTTGATAAAACTAGAAAGCAAAAGAAACTATTTGAAGACTTAGAGCCTTTATATGGACATTTAAAAATTCTAATTATTGTAGATGCTAAAAATCAAAATGATGTAAATAACCCATATATGTTAGTATGGAGAGTTGTAAATAATATTGATTCAAATAGAGATTTATATATTGAAGATAATACTATTTGTTTAGATGGTACAAATAAAAATGAATTTGACAACTTTAAAAGAAGATGGCCTGATGATGTTGATTGTAATAGAGATGTTATTGAAGACTTAAGAAATAGAGGAATTATTGATATTAGCGATGATTTTATAAAAGAATTCCAAATCTAAATAAATAAAGGAAGTATAAAATAGGAAGTAAATAAAACTTCCTAGCTTTTTATGATTTTAATGTCATCAAGATTTATATTTAAATAAAATGCTTCAAGTAAAACTTTTACATCTTTAAGTTTAACATGTAACTGACTACTTTCATCATCTTTAAAACAAACTATAACTTCATAAAAATCACCACAAAATGATGAATCTATAAGTTTTAATTCTAAGTTATTTTGATTATTGCTAAGAATTGTATCATCAACTTTTATACTTGCTATTTCGTCACTTTTTATTTCTACATTTAGTTTTTTAATAACATTTGCATTTAGTATGTTTATTTCAGATAAAAAGTTTGCTACATAGTAGTTTTTTGGATTATTGTATATATTTGTAGTTGTATCAAATTGAACTAGTTTTTTATCATTTATTATTCCAATTTTATCAGAAATACTTAGAGCTTCTTTTTTATCATGGGTTACAAGTACTGCACTTAAATTGTTTTCTTTTATAAGGTTTTTTAACCACATTTTTGTTTTATATCTTAAAATTGAATCAAGATTAGCAAAGGGTTCATCAAGTAATAAAACCTTAGGATTATTTGCCATGGCTCTTGCTATTGCTACCCTTTGTTGTTGTCCACCTGAAAGTTGATGAATAGATTTATGTCTATGTGAAACTATATCAAACTGCTCAAGTAATTCAACTATTCTTTTTTCTTTTTCTTTTTTTGACAGTGAGTCTAAAGCAAAAGCAATATTTTCTTCAACATTTAAATGGGGAAATAAAGCATAATCTTGAAAAATATATCCAACTTCCCTATCTTTTTGAAATACATCTTTAGATGATACACAAGTATCACCTATACAAATATCACCCTCATGCTCCCTTTGAAGACCAGCAATTGATCTTAAAATAGTAGTTTTACCACATCCACTTTGACCTAATAGAGTTACTATTTCTCCATTATTAACATCAAAGTTGATATCTTCTAAAATTAAAGTATCTCCAAAAGATATACCAAAATTATTTACACTTACCATTTTAAGCCTTTTTCATATTTTTAATTAATAGTATCACTGAAATCATAGCAATTAAAACTATAAACAACGAAGGTACAGCCGATTGAATAGTTTGTGCTTGTTCATTTAACTCTAAAGCTCTAATTGCTAAAGTATCATAATCAAATGGTCTTAAAACCATTGTTAAGGGTAGTTCTTTAATTACTTCAATAAATATAACTATAAATGAAGCAAATGCAGAGTTTTTTATAAGTGGAATAAAAACTTTTGTAAAAGTTTTCACACTTCCAACACCAGATATAGATGCTGCATCATCATAACTTTGTGGAATTCTATTAAACCCTGCTTCAAAATTGTTTATAGATATTGAGATAAATCTCACTAAATATCCAAATAAAATAGCAATTAATGTACCTGATACTAAAAATGAATTATCAAATAGCTTTAAGTAAAGTTCGTTGATTATTCCAAAGAAAGATAAAATACCAACAGCTACAACAGCACCTGGAATTGAATATCCTAATTTAATAATTTGTACAAAAGATGATGAAGCTTTATCTTTATTCATTCTGTAGTTATACACAACTAAAAGTGCAATTGAAGTAATTATAACAGCAGACATAAGCCCTAACAAAATAGTATTAAACAATAACTCTAAAAATTCTTCATCAATAACAGTTTTATATGATTCAATGAACCAAAAAATTAACTGTATAAAAGGAAGTAAAAAACCAAAGAAAAATGGTAAAAAACAGATTATAAAAGCTACATTGTTATGCCAACCTTTTAATTGAATTTTAGTTATTGGTCTAAAATCTTTACCTGAACTTTTATAGGTTTTATTTCTTCTTTGAAATCTTTCTAAAATTATTAATATAAACACAAATGTCATTAAAATACTTGCAAGTTTAGAAGCATCTTCAATACTTCCCATACCTTCCCATAATCTAAAAATTCCAGTTACAAAAGTATTCACACCAAAATAATCCATTGTTCCATAGTCACTTACAGCTTCCATAATTGCTAAAGTAACACCTGCAATTATGGCAGGTCTTGAAATTGGAATAATTACTTTTTTTAAGATTTGCCAAGTGTTTAAATTAAATGTTTGAGCAGCTTCTATAATAGATGATGATTCAAAACTTAGATAAGTTCTACATACTAAATATACATATGGATATAAAACTAAAGACATCACAAGTATAGCACCTTCAATTGATTGGATATCCCAAAAAAATGGAAGTTCTGATATATTTTTATCAAATATGCCTAATATAAACCCTGTAACATTACCAGATATTCCAAACATTCCATTATATATAAAAGCTAATATATATGTGGGTATCGCAAAAGGTAAAACCAATGCTAAATCAAAAAATCTAGAACCTGTAAATTTATAAATAGATACTAAATAAGCTGTTGAAAAGCCTAATAGGGTCGTAAGTAGTCCTACACCAATCATTATATATAGTGTATTGAAGATATAATCAAATAATACAGTTTCTTTAACATGGTTCCAGTTTTCTGTATCACCTGAAAATAAAAAAGTAAATATAGTTATCATAGGAATTGAAATTAGTAGTGTAAAAATCACACTACTAAATTTTAATCCCCTAAGACTTTTAGTCAAATATTATTTCCATCCTGCAATATCAAATACTTTTACAGCATCTTTATTATTGTTTCCTAAATCACTAATAGTAATATTGTCATCTTCTAAAGTTCCCCAAGAAGATACGATATCTGAAATACCTGCATCTTTTATAACAGGATATTCATAGTTACCTTTAGCAAATACTTCTTGCGCTTCTTTTGATGCTAAGAATTCAATAAATTTAATTGCATTTTCTTTATTTTTTGCATATTTAGCAACACCTGCAGCACTTACGTTTACATGTGTTCCGCCGTTTTTAAATTTTGGAAATATTACTTTTAATTTGCTTACAGTCTCTTTATCTGATTTATTACCAGAAGCAAGCTTACCTAAGTAATATGTATTCATAATAGCAATACTTCCAAATCCAGCAGCAGCACCTCTTGCTTGGTCTCTATCACTACCTTTTGGACTTCTTGCCATATTTGCTACTACACCTTTTGCCCAGTTTGTAGCATATTCTTTTCCATTGTGCTTAATCATAGCAGCCATTAATGACTGATTGTATACATTACTTGCCGATCTAACCATAATTTGTCCCTTATACATAGGATTAGCTAACTCTTCATATGTAAATTCCTTGTCTTCAAAGCCACTACCTTTTCTAACTGCAATAATTCTTGCTCTTTTAGTAATAGAAAACCATTTGTTATTTGCATCTCTTAAAGCAGCCGGAATTGTATTTCTTAATACCTTTGAATCTATACTTTGGAATAGATCATTTTCTACAGCTCTTTGAATTCTTGCTGCATCTACTGTTATGAAAACATCAGCAGGTGAGTTTACACCTTCTGTTTTAATTCTTTTAATTAATGCATCATCTTTTGCTTGTATAACTTTAACTTCAATACCTGTTTGTTGTTCAAATTTTTTAAATAATTCCTTATCTGTATCATAGTGTCTACTTGAATAAATATTCACCGAACTTGCATATACTGTACTTACAAATAGTAATGCGCCTAATGTTAATTTCCTAATCATGTGTTTCCTTAATTTTATTATTGATAATTGTTATTGAAATTATAATTATAAAAACTGAAAATATGCTTAATAATAATCATTATCAATAAAAAAATGATTATTTCAGGATTTTATATAAAGAGTTTGTGTATTATATTCACATTATAAAAGTATATAGGAAATAAAATTTATGATTTTAATGATAGATAACTATGATAGCTTTACATATAACATTGTACAGTATTGCTTAGAATTAGGGGCAGATTTAAAAGTTATCAGAAATGATGAACTAACTTTAAAACAAATTGAAGAATTAAATCCAGAAAAAATAATCATATCTCCAGGACCAGCCACTCCAAATGAAGCTGGGGTTTGTTTAGAAGTTATAGAATATTTTGCAGATAAAAAACCTATTTTCGGTATTTGTTTAGGACACCAAAGTATAGCTCAGGTATTTGGTGCAAAAGTAATTAGAGCTAAAAACCTTATGCATGGTAAAACATCTGAAGTTGAAGTAATAAAAGATACACCTATATTTAATGGTCTACCTAATAAGTTTATTGAAACAAGATATCATTCTTTAACTGTAGAGCAGAATGATTTGCCTGAAATAATCATTCCAACTTCATATAGTACAGATGACAATGAAATAATGTCATTAGAAATAAAAGATAAACAAATTTATTCAGTTCAATTTCATCCTGAGTCTATAATGAGTGAATATGGATATGAGATGATTGATAATTTCTTAAAGTTATGATTAGTAAAATTAGTTCCAATCACAAAATACAAGTAGGTCTTATTCTAGGATTTGCTTTTTTTGTATTGTTACTAAATATTGATACATTAAGTATCTCTTATAAAGAGGCATTAAATTTATATGTTAATTCTTCTCTTTTATCTTATTTTACAAAACTATCTACTGCTTTTTTTGGTTTTAATGATTATGCATTAAGACTACCTTTTTTAGTGTTTTATATATTAAGTGGAATACTAATGTATGCTACAACTCAAAACTATTTTAGGTATGAAAAAGATAGAATTATAAATTTAGTTCTTTTTTTATCACTACCTGGAGTTATGAGTGCATCACTTTTAGTAAATAGTTCTATAGTAGTATTGTTTTTTGTTTTGTATTATGTATATCTTTTTCAAAAGAATAAAAAGCACAATGAATATCTACTAGTATTTTGTCTATTTATAGATAGCTCTTTTGCAATTGTATACTTAGCATTGTTTTTTTGGTCACTAAAATACAAAGACACTAGACTTATGCTTGTATCATTGGCTTTATTTACTATTTCAATGTATATATTTGGTTTTGATACAGGTGGTAAACCTGAGAATTACTTTTTAGATACTTTTGGAACTTATGCAACAATATTTTCACCACTACTATTTTTGTTTTTAATTTATACTATATACAGAATCAGTATTAATAAGGAAGAAAAAAGCTTAATCTATTATATTAGTGCAACGGCATTGTTTATATCATTTTTATTTTCATTTAGACAGAAAATCTTAATTGAAGACTTTGCACCTTTGGTTGTAATTAGTTTACCTTTAATGCTAAGAATATTCTTAAACTCATATAGAGTTAGGTTAAAAGAGTTTAGAAAAAGATATGACATTTTTATTTTTTTAGTATTGTTTATGCTTTTTATTAATATCTTTTTTACTTTCTATAATAAGATACTATACAATTATATTCCAAATCCTCAGAAACACTTAGTGTATAAACATCATATTGCAAAAGACTTAGCTAAGTTATTGCAAGAAAAAAAAATCAATAATATTAAGACAAATAAACAAATGCAATTAAGACTAAAGTTTTATGGTATTAATAAGGGTGAAGATTACATATTAAGTAAAACAAAAATATATAATGCCAATGAGGTTTTAGAAATAAAATATTTTAATAGAACTATAGATACCTATTACTTAAAAAAACTAATTTATGAAAAATAAAAAAGCTTTTGTTCTTTTAGAAATACTAATAGCACTTACTCTTGTGGGTGTAATATACTTATCTGTAAAACCAAACACAAAACATTTCGAATCATCTCAATTTATTCAGAAACTAAACTTTTATATAAAACAAGTACGTTTAAAAGCTTTACTAAATGATAAATTTCAATTAGATGAAGATTTGTGGCATAAAAAAATGTGGACAATAAAATTTCTTAGATGCAGAAGTAGTGTAGGTGGATACTATTTTAGTATATATAGTGATATAAATATGACAGGTAAAATTAATAAAGAAGATTCATATATAGATAAGTTATCTAATACATATATGTATAGTTCAAATTATTGTAATGAC
>JBDNBT010000096.1:0-16781 GCA_039767755.1 Sulfurovum sp. | reverse complement strand
TTCCACTTCCCGTTGGTCCTGCAACTAAAATCAAACCTTGTTTTAAATTAATAGCCTCATTTAATTCACTTATTATATGGGGAGAAAAACCTAAGTTATCTAAAGTTTTATTACTGTTTTTACTATCTAAAACTCTTATTACTATTGACTCACCATCAATTATAGGTAAAATAGACACCCTAAAATCATAGTTACTATTGTCAATATTTAGTTTAAATCTTGAGTCTTGAGGAAGTCTATTTTGTGTAATATCTAAGTTTGAAATCAACTTTACATATGATGATACTTGTTTAGCATATATACTTTTTAAAGTAAAAAAAGTTTTTAATGTCCCATCTATTCTAAACCTAAATACTAAATTTTGAAGATTTGATTCTATATGTATATCACTTGCTCTATTTCTAATTGCATAAGCAATTATTTTGTCAAAAAAAACCTTAGTTAGGTTTTCATTATTTATATTCTCATTTTGTTTTGTAAGAAGATTATATAGCTCTTTTTTAAGTTTTATTTCAGATAATAAAAACTTCATTTCTCTTATATCTATTTCTTTAAACTTCAACTTCCTTGTGAACTTTTCTTTTATATTATCTAATCTTGAGTCTTTACATATGGCTAAATAAAGGTACTTATCATCTTCTTGTAATGGAAGTATAAAATTATTTACAAAATATTCATGGGAATATTTATCAAATAAACTATAATCAATCATTTAAATAAACCTTGAAAACTTCATTGTTTTTTGATAGTTTAATACTTTTATTACTTATATCTATTAGTTTATAGTTATTGTAATAATCATTTAGTTTTAGGTAAGTATTATTTAAAATCACACTATTAAAAACTATTGCATTTAAAGTAAGTTTTGTGTCACTACTCTTTACTTTTACTTCATCATCTTTTACTACATCTTCTTTTGCTATATAATCAATCACGAATTTTTTATCTTTTTTAGCATAGTAATTAGTTTTGATAGCTATATTCATTTTAAATTTATTAGAATCTTTTTTTATATTAATTTCATCTATTTTTATATGTTCATTTATATTTTCTATTTTATTTATAACAAAATTTAAGTGTTCTAAGTGTTCTAAGTCTGAAAGTATGGATATATTAATTTGAGTTTTATATAGTCTAGAATTAACTATATCTATGTTTTTGATACTTTGTATTTTATTATATATTGTATGGATATTTTCTTTTGATTTATAGGTTTTTACTTTACTTATATTTTTTGTATTTTCTTCTTTATTATTAATTATAAATACATTTAAAGCTATAAAAAATATAAACACCAGCAAAAAAACTTCAGCAATTACTTTTTTATCTAAGTTATTAAAAGAGCTTGATATGTTATTTAACATGAAGTTTTGCTTTATATTCATTTAATTCATGATTAAAACTCATATTGATTATCTTGAAATCTTTTTTTAGAGTTTTGATCAAGTTATCGCTAAAAATCTTTTTCTTTATATTTACAGTAACTACAACTCTTTTATCATATCTAAGCTCTTGTATTTCAAGTTTATTATCATGCAATATATTTAGGGTATTTTGTAGTTTTTTGGATATGTAATCATATTTTTTTACATTTATAGTTGGTTTTTCTTTTTCAAAATTATAGGCATAAATTGTTAGGATACTTAAAATAAGCACTAAAAAAACTATTAAAACAAAGTAGTTAAATTTATAATTTGTATTAAGGTTTTTATTACTTTGTATATCTTTTTGATTAATTTTATTTAACTCTTCACTTGAAATATGAAGTATCTCTTCTATTATGATGTCAAGTTTTTCATATATTAGGTTATTTATTTCATCATCATCTAAAGCAAAATCTAAAACTTGAAAATAGTATATTTCTTTATTTTTAAATATATACATAACTCCACTATTTACACAGCAGATATACTTAGAGTTTAAGTTTTTTATTTTTTGTGCTATTGCATCAAAGTGAAAGTTTTTATTTGTATCTTTACTTATAAATATGAAGTATTGCGAACTTTCTTCTAAATATATGGCTCTTAGGTAATCATTTTTTTCTAAAGTATAGTCATTTAAGCTAAGTTGGGTTTTTGCAAAGTCATTAAGATTTTTTTCGTTGATTTTTTCACTTACTTGTACTAAAAAAGTTTTAATTTCCAAGGGTGAAATATAGTGATCCATTTAAAACCTTATTATAATTTTATTTATTATATTAAGGTTTGTTTAAAAAGTAGTTTAAAGAATAAAGTTTTTTATTATAAGATTATAAATCTACGTTATAACCCATTTGTTTTAGGGCATCTTTATTTTTTGTCCACCCTTTTTTAATTGATACAAATAGTTCTAAATAACACTTTCTACCTGTTAGTTTCTCTATTTTTATTCTTGCATCTTTTCCGATTCTTTTAATAGCAGTGGCACCTTTTCCAATAATCATACCTTTTTGAGTACTCTTTTGAACAATAATAGTAGCTTTTACTACATCTAAGTTACCTTTTTCTTCTACTTTGTCTAATAAAACATCTGTTTCATAAGGAATTTCATCTGAAATATTGTCAAATATCGATTCTCTAATAAACTCTTTAAAAATATCTCTTAAATGCTCTGTAGTCATAATTTCTGGATCATATAAATGTGGATGTTCTGGTAAATATTTTACAACTTCATTTAAAATATCTGAGTGTTTTGTTTGCTTTTTAATAGAAATAGGAATAGCTGCTTCATATTTATCAGCATGAACTTCATACTCTTTCATTTTTGTAATAACTTCCGTATTACCAACAAAGTCGATTTTTGTAAGAAGTAAGATATGTTTTACATTTTTTTTGTTCTTTTTTAAGAAGTCTTCATAGTGAGATACTTTATCTGTAATTGGAGCAAGGAATAAAATTAAATCACAATCACCCATTGCTTTTAAAGCTTCATCAAGCATGAATTTATTTAATAACTTCTCAGTTTCGTGGATACCTGGAGTATCTACAAAGATTATTTGGTTGTCTTCATGCATTACTATTATATTTGATCTTTTTCTAGTTGCATTTGCTTTGTGTGACACCATAGCAATCTTTTCACCAACTAACCAGTTTAGTAAAGAACTTTTTCCAGCATTTGGTCTACCAACTACTGAAACATATCCTGTTTTTGTCATTATCTTACCTTTTAATTAATTAGTGTGATTTTAGCATAATCTATATTTATCTTCGTCGATAGCTTAGGCTTTGAAGTAAGTCTTTCTTAGTTATTTTATCCTTTCCATTAATATCAGCTATTGTTCTTGCTACTTTTAATACTTTATTTACACTTCTAAAACTTAATTGATAGTTTCTTTTTGCCCTATCAAAAACCTCTATACAATCATCTTCTAATACACAAAACTCTTTAACTTCACTATCACTTAACTTTCCATTTAATTGGCTTTGACCCCTTGATTTTTGTATTGTAAAAGTTCTTAAAACAGTTTCATGTAATTCTTTTGAACATACCACATTTTTATTATCATTAAAAGTATCATTCATAGTTACATATAAATCAATTCTATCTAATATGGGCTCTGAAATTTTATTTTTATATCTTTGTATTTCTATTTCACTACATCTGCACTCTTTTACACTTGAAAGTAAGTTTCCACATGGACATGGATTTTGTGCTGCTACAAAGGTTATATTTGTATTGTATAGCACCTTTGAATTTACCCTTGAGATTTGTATTTTATTATCTTGTAAAGGCTCTCTTAGAGATTCTAAAACTGATTTAGGAAAATGTGGAAGTTCATCAAAAAACATCATTCCACCATTACACAAAGCAATTTCTCCAATCTTAGCCCTACTACTTCCTCCACCAAATACAGAAGATTTAGTAGAAGAACAATGTACAGCTTTAAATACTCTTTTTGGTACAAAATCCACATCCTTACCCTCTAAAGATTGAAGCTTTGCTTTTTCAAGTATTTCTTCTAAACTCATGGGAGCTTGTATATGTTGCATTCTATTTATAATCATAGATTTACCACAACCAGGACTACCTGTTAATATTAAATTATGGTTACCACAAAGTGAAATTAAACTGGCAAATTTTGCAATATCTTGACCCATAACTTCACTAAAATCATCACTATAATCTTCAAGATAATAGTAATCTTTGTTTCTTATGTTTATCTTTTTATAGTCATACTCTTGTTTTTGATGTATGTACTTTTCTTTATCATTGCTTTTAAAAAAATTTATTGCTTCATCTAAATTATTTACAACATATATTTTTAAATTTGGTATTTTTTCTATTTTATTTGCTGTTTCTTTACACACTAAAACTTCACTAATAGTTTTTTGTTTTGCTAAAGATAACACAATAGGAAAAATAAAGTCATTATCTTTTACTATTCCATCTAAACCTAATTCACCAAAAACATATGTATCATCTAGTTTAATTCTTTTTTCTTCAAATAAGGCGATTTGTAAGGCTATGGCTAAGTCAAACTGTGTACCTTTTTTCTTTATTTCAGATGGGGATAAATTAACAGTAATTTTTAATGGAGGAAATTTATACTCATTTATTAAAAGTGCTGATTTTACCCTATCTTTTGATTCACTTATACTAGTTGAAACCATACCAATAATACTAAAACTAGGTAGTCCTTTTGTAAATGTTGATTCAACATTTACACTTATTGCTTCTATTTCATCTAAAGTTGCTGATTTTATAATTTGCACAAATATCCTTTGCATAATATATATTATTATATAATAAAAAGATAAAAATACTCTTTTAAAAGAAATTTTGTATAATACAAGAAATTTTAAAGGACTTTTATATGCAAGAAACTACATCTTGTCCACAATGCAGTAATGAAATATTATCAAGAATTGGAACAAACTGCCCAAAATGTGGACATACAATAAGTTTTTATGAGGGAAATAAAAAGAAAAAAGAATTCTCAAAATATTTTGCATTATCAATCATATTACCATTTTTAGCATTTGTGGGAATTATTGTAACTTCAAATAATTTAGCGCCTAGTATAATTGCATCACTTATATTTATAGGTGTAGCTTATTTATTAATTCCATTAAGAAAAAAAGATTTAGCATTAACTACATATGAAAAGATATTCTTTTGGGGACTATGGGGAATGTTCACAGCATTACTTGTAACACTAGAATTTAATATTTATGGGAATTTACTTAAATAGTAATGTAAAAATATAAAAGTAGGAAAGTAAATTTTTCCTATTTTTTATTTTTTAACATTTTTTTGTATTCTTTTTCGAATTTCTTTCTTTTAACAATAGAAAGATGTTCTATAAACAAATGTCCAGCTAAATGTTCCATTTCATGTTGCCATGCAACTGAAAGAAACCCTTCACATTCCATCGTTTGTTTTTCACCAAATCTATTTAAATATTCAACAACAATATGATTTGCTCTTGTAACATCTTCAGAATATCCAGGTACACTTAAACAACCCTCTGTAAATACTTGTTCTCCATCTTTGTGAGTAATCACTGGATTAATAGCCTCTATTAGGTTTTCATGTTCTTGAATGTCTTGTTCGTTTGGTAAGTTTATAATCAAGATATTTAATGGAACAGCAACTTGAATTGCAGCAAGTCCTACACCACTTTGATCTATCATAGTTTCGTACATATCATCTAAAAGAGTGTGAAGTTCATAGTCGAACTTCTCCACATCTTTTGATTTTGTTCGTAGTAGTTTATTTGGATAAGTTATTACTTCTCTAATCATAGTTAAACTTCTTATTTGTGTTTTTCAATCACTTTATCAATTAATCCATAATCACAAGCTTCTTGTGCACTCATAAAGTTGTCTCTATCAGTATCTTTTTCAATTACTTCAATAGGTTGTCCTGATTGTTCTGAAATCATTTGATTTAAAGTATCTTTCATTCTTTGAATCTCTTGTGCTTGAATTTGAATATCTGTTGCTTGACCTTGTGCCCCACCTAATGGTTGGTGAATCATAACTCTAGAGTTTGGTAAAGAATATCTTTTTCCTTTAACTCCAGAACTTAATAAAAATGCACCCATAGAAGCAGCTTGACCAATACAAATAGTACATACATCAGGTTTAATATAGTTCATAGTATCATAGATAGACATACCACTTGTAATAACTCCACCTGGAGAGTTAATATATAAGTAGATATCTTTATCTGGATCTTCTGCTTCTAAGAAAAGCAATTGAGCCACTACAGTTGAAGCTACAGCATCATTTATCTCACCACTTAACATGATGATTCTATCTTTAAGAAGTCTTGAATAAATATCATAACTTCTTTCACCTCTACCGCTTTTTTCAACTACATATGGAATATAACTCATAATTTTATCCTAATTATTTCCCTGATTTTTCATCAAAGATTTTTGTCATTACTTTGTCTTCAATCATAGACATTTTGATTGCTGGTAAGTAACCTGCTTCTTCGTATTGTTTAATCATCTCTTGTGGGTTTTGTCCCATTTGCATTGCTTCATAATATAATACTTGAGTAACTTCTTGATCAGAAATTTCAATTTCTTCAGCTTTTGCTAATGCATCAACAATAAAAGTAGCTTTAACTGAAGACTCAGCGTCATCTTTTACTTCATCTCTTAAAGATTCGATTTTAGCAGCATCTTCTTGTAATGCTTTAATTTCGTCTTCTTTCATAGTTCTAACTTTGTTATTTAACGCTTGGTTAATTTCTTGCTCAACAACAGATGTTGGTAATGCAAAGTTAATTTTTTCTAATAAAGTTTCAACAAATACAGGTTTTAATTCTTCTCTGTAGTATTTGAATTTAGCTTCATTTTCGATTTGCTCAACAATTTTAGCTTTTAAAGTTAATAAAGTAACATTTTCTTCATTAGGTAAAACTTTTTGTGCAAATTCGTCATTTAATTCAGCAGCAACTTTTTCTTGAATTTCGTGTAAAGTTACTTTAAATACAGCTTCTTTACCTTTTAAGTTTTCAGCTTGGTACTCTTCAGGGAAAGTAACAGTGATGTCTTTTTGCTCTTCATATTTCATACCAATTACTTGTTCTTCAAATCCTGGAATGAATGAGTTTGAACCGATTTCTAATGTGTATTTTTCAGCTTTTCCACCGTCAAATGCAACACCATCAACAAAACCTTCAAAGTCGATTACTGCAAAGTCACCTGCTTTAGCCATTCTTTTTCTTTTGATTTTTTCTAATGGTGCTTGAGATTTAGCAATCTCTTCTAATTTTTCATTTACTTCTTTTTCATCAGCTGCTTTAACTTCAACAGTTGGTACTAAAGATTTGTAATCACCTAAATCAATAGCTGGCTTACAAGAAATTTTGATTTCAATATCAATGTTTCCATCTTCTTTTTTATCAAACTTACTAATTGCTGGCTCACCAATTAAATCTTCATTAGAGATCTCTAAACTCTCTAAACCTTTACCCATAGCTTCTCTTAAAGCTTCACCCTCTGCATCTTGTGTTAACTTGTCAGCATATCTTTGTTTTACAACAGAAACTGGTACTTTACCTTTTCTAAAACCTTGAACGTCCATAGTTTTAGAAGCTTCTTTAGCTATTTTGTCTAAGTTAGTATCAATTGATTCTTTTGTGATAGTTGCAGTAATTACTGCATTTGCTTCATCAACTCTGTTTGCGTTAAATTCCATTAAGTCTACTCCGAATTTTTAAATTTATCGAAGATTATATCTAAAAGTTATTGAAACATATTTTAAAAGGATTTTTGGTGTTTTCTTTGGGTCTAGATTACTAAGAAATTCTTAGTAATCTTGTGATTTTCTCATTTGTAAAAGTTCTCTTTGAACAGAGATATTTACACTTTCGTCTGGAGTGTAGTTTAGAGAATAGTTTCTTCCATCATAGTCGACAGAATTTAGTATAATTTTCATAGCTTCAAGTCTTGCTAAGTGTTTATTATCACTTCTAACTATATGCCATGGAGCACTTCTTGAATTTGTTCTTCTGAGCATTTCATATTTTTTCTCAGAAAATTCATCCCATAAGTCTTGTGCTTGCATATCAACTTCTGAAAATTTCCATTGTCTTAGTGGATCATTGATTCTTCTATCAAATCTTCTTTTTTGTTCTTCTTTTGATACTGAGAAATATAATTTAATTAAAACCATACCTTGTCTAACTAGATCTTGTTCAAAATTAACAATATCTTCCATAAAGATCTCATATTCTTCAGGTGTACAAAAACCAAATACTGGTTCTACCATAGCTCTGTTATACCATGATCTATCAAACAATACCATTTCTCCTCCTGTTGGGAAGTGAGTAACATATCTTTGTAAAAACCATTGATTTTTTTGAGTTTCAGTTGGTTTACCTAGAGCTACAACTCTATAGTGTTTGTTGTTCATATATCTAGTAATACGTCTAATTGCTCCACCTTTACCAGATGCATCTCTACCTTCAAATAAAATAATCATTCTTTTATTTTGAGTTTCTAACCAATTTTGAAGCTTTATTAGTTCAATTTGGTACTTTTTTAATTCTTCAAGGTCATAGATTTTTTGAATTCCATCAGACAAAGTTTCAGGATCTAAGTTTTCAAAATCACCTAAAAGAGCTTTTAATTGTTCATTTTCTTGCTTTAATTTTTCAAAATCTGAGTTTAACTCATCATTTACATTTTCTAAGTTTTCTATTTTTTTATCCTCAACTTTAACTTCATTTTGTTCAATAATAGAGTTTTTGTATTCCTCAAGTAAATCAAAAGCACCTTTTCTAGTTAATCCATCTCTTTTAGTAAATCCAAGTACTTTTACATATCTTTTTTTATTGTATTGAAACCTTGCTATAAACTTTCTACCGTTTTCAGGATGGTTTTCTTTTGAAATATATAAACCGTTGTAACTTGTCTTTTCAAAATCATTTAAATTCATACTTTATTGAACCTTTGCAAATTTGTTTTCTTTTTCCATAATATCTATTTCTTTAGTACCAGAAATCAAAATATTTTCATCATATTTTAATAATTTTGTATTATCGATTTTATTTTTGTAGTCTATATTATCTAAAATATGTTTTATACAATTTAATCTAGCTTTCTTCTTATCATCACTTCTAATTATTGTCCAAGGAGCAATTTCTGTATTTGATGACATTAGCATAGAGAATTTTGCAATAGTATATTTATCCCATAAAAGTTGAGACTCTTTGTCTACAGGTGAAAGTTTGTACTGTTTTAATGGATCTGTTTCTCTTTTTTTGAACCTTCTAGCTTGTTCTTTTTTAGACACAGAAAAATAGTATTTTAATAATATAATTCCAGATTTCACAAGCATCTTTTCAAACTCAGGAACTTCCCTTAAGAACTCATGATGTTCTTCAGTTGTACAGAAATCCATAACAGGCTCTACCCCTGCTCTGTTATACCATGATCTATCAAACATTACTATTTCACCTGCACTTGGCAAATGCTTAGTATATCTTTGAAAATACCATTGAGTTCTTTCAATATCACTTGGTTTTTCTAAAGCCACAACTCTAGCACCCCTTGGGTTTAAATGCTCAGTGATTCTTTTTATAGTACCACCTTTACCAGCAGCATCTCTACCTTCAAATACCATTAGTACTTTCAGGCCATTATCTTTTACATAATTTTGAAGTTTTAAAAGCTCTATTTGTAATAAAGTAAGTTCTCTTTCATACTTTAAAGTCTCTTTTTTTACCCATATTTGAACTTTTTTCTTTTCTTCTTTTAACTCTTTTCTTTTTCTATTTTTATTACCATGTTTGATAGGCTCTTTAGTATCTATTTCTTCTTCATCTTTAAATTCTGTTTCTATTATTTTCCTATCTCTTCCCATTAAAATTCCCTATTTGTTTAAAATTTGTTTTATGATAATCTACATTTATAATCATCATATCCGAAGTTTTTTACAACTTGATAACAATCATCTTTTTTAATAATTATAGATGGTAATTTAACCCCATTAAATGTAGTTGTCTTAACCATAGTATAATGAATCATATCTTCAAATATTATTTTGTCACCAACTTTTATAGGCTCATCAAATGAATAATCAACATCACCTACTATATCTCCAGCTAAACAAGTATTACCACCAAACCTATAAGTATAAGCTTTTACACCTGCTTTTTGTGAGCCTCGAATATCAGGTCTATAAGGCATAGCTAAAGTATCAGGCATATGAGCTTCAGCACTAGTATCTAAAATTGCAATTTTCATACCATTATCTACTATGTCTAATACAGTTGAAACCAAGTAACCAGTTTGCCAACCAACAGCTTCACCTGGTTCCATATATACTTCAAGATGTGGATATCTATTTTTAAAATCTTTTAAAAGATTTATTAAACCATCCACATCATAATCAACTCTAGTAATATGATGACCACCACCAAAATTTACCCATTTCATTTGAGGTAAAAAATCCCTAAATTTTTCTTCAAAGTTTTTTAAAGCACCTTCTAAAGCATCAACATTTTGTTCACATAAAGCGTGAAAATGTAATCCTTCAACATGTTCTAAATCTTCACTTTGAAAGTTTTTTCTTGTTATTCCTAGTCTTGAAAAAGCTGCACATGGATTATATAAATCAACTTCAACAGATGAATATTCAGGGTTTACTCTAAGTCCTATTGATGAACTTTCTTTAACTCTGTTTTTATATCTATTTAATTGTGTAAAAGAATTAAAAACAACATGGTGTGAAATACTTGCAATCTCATCTATTTCATCATCTTTAAAACCAGGTGAATAAGTATGAACTTCAAGTCCAAACTTCTCTTTTGCAAGTAACGCTTCATGTAAACCAGAGGCACAACATCCTTGTAAATACTCTTTACATAAATCAAATGTTGACCACAGAGCAAATCCTTTTAATGCTAAAAGAATTTTTACTCCTGTGTTATCTTGAACCTTTTTTAATAGCTCTAAATTTTTCTTTAAAAGACTTTCTTCACATACATAAGCAGGTGTTGGTAAGTCTTCAAAGTTTTTGATTAATTCAAAATTATTGTTCATTATTCAGTGTCTAGTTCTAAAATCTTCCAAGGTAAACCTTGAGTCATTAGCTCATCCATAAATGGCTTAGCATCAAACTCTTCAATATTAAATACCCCTTGATTATTCCAAACCCCTTTGTAAAGCATTTTTGTTCCTATCATTGCAGGAACTCCTGTAGTATAACTTACAGCTTGAGCACCTGTTTCAGCATAACATTCTTGATGGTCACAAGTATTATAGATATATACTTTTCTTTTCTTTCCATCTTTAATACCTTCTATAATACAACCAATATTAGTTTTACCAACCGTTCTTGGTCCTAAACTTGCAGGATCTGGTAATAATGTAGTTAAAAACTCAATAGGAGTAATCTCAACACCTTTATGCATAACAGGTTCAATTCCTAACATACCAACATTTTGTAAGCAATTCATATGTTGAATATACGAATCTCCAAATGTCATAAAAAATCTAATTCTTTTTAAACCTTTTATATTTTTTGATAAACTCTCTAATTCTTCATGATAAAGTAAATATGATGGCTTAACACCAACTTCAGGGTAATCATGATCAACTCTAATTTCTAAAGGCTTAGTTTCAATCCACTGTCCATCTTCCCAATATCTACCATTTGCAGACACTTCTCTTAAGTTGATTTCAGGATTAAAGTTTGTAGCAAAAGGATAACCATGGTCACCTGCATTACAATCCATAATATCTATATAATGAATTTCATCAAAAAGATTTTGTTGAGCATAGGCACAAAATACACCTGTTACACCAGGATCAAATCCACTTCCTAAAAGTGCCATTATTCCAGCTTCTTTAAACTGTTCGTGTCTAGCCCATTGTTCTTTGTACTCAAATTTAGCTACATCAGGATGTTCATAATTTGCTGTATCTACATATTGAACTTTACACTTTGTACATGCATCCATTATTGTCAAATCTTGATAAGGTAAAGCTACATTTAAAACTACTTTTGGATTTACTTTAGTGATTAATTCCACTAAATCATCAACATTATCAGCATCTACACTAGCTGTATCTATATGTACACCGTGCTCTTTTTTAATATCAGCCGCAATAGCATCACACTTACTAATAGTTCTTGAAGCTAAAGTAATCTTTTCAAATGTGTCAATATTCATTGCTGTTTTAACAGTTGCAACTCTACTAACTCCACCAGCACCGATGATCAATACACCAATTTTTGTACTAGACATGTATACCTCTTATTTTAATATAGTAATTATTATATAATTTATTCAGTAAAAATTAGGTAAACTCTTTTTTTATTTAAATGGGGATGACATGGTATCGATTAGAGCAATGAAGGATAGTTGCATGTCGGCCTGAGCATGCCGTTACGCGGCTCATTTTTTTTAGACGCAAACAATACAGATTACGCTCCAGCTTACGCAAAAGCTGCGTAAGTTTAACAACTTATAAGACTCCCCTTAATTGGGTTGAGACTTCGGAGGCTTGCACTACTGATTCTATCTAAGTAGATTATCGCGAGTTCACCCAAGATAGATTATCTTTTAGGGATTGATTTCCCCTTTAAGAGACATTTTTAATCTTAGCTTTTTGATTGCCTTGCAGGTTGAGTAGTCAATTAAGTGAAACTTTTCAACCTTTTCTAAGCATGTAGACGCTGTTTGGATTTGTTTTAAGACTCCGGTTCAATCCCGGACATCTCCACCAAATAAAAATCTCAAGTTATCCCAAAAACCCCTAAACCTTAGCAGCAGTTACTACTAACTCAACTAAAGTATTATGGCTTGCCATATTAGCTTGAACACAAGATCTAGCTGGTTTATCATTACTTGGTATCCACTGTTTCCAAACATCATTGAAGTTATCAAAATCTCTGTAAATATCTTTTAAAAAGATTTCTGTTCTTAGAATACTGTTTTTATTACTTCCTGCTTCATTTAATCTATCTTCTAATATCTCTAAGGCTCTTTTAGCTTGAACTTTTATATCTAATTCTTTATCATCAGATACAATACCTGCTAAATAAATTGTTCCATTATGTTCTACTATTCTACTCATTTTTTCATTTACTATTTTTCTAGTTATCATATTTATCCTAATAATTTTTGATTTATTATATAAAACATTACCAAATAAGCTGATTTTTTGTTACAATATAACATATTATAAAACACAAAGATACACAATGAAATACATATTAACTCTAATATTAACTTTTACTTTAAGCTTTTCTGCTCAATTAACACAAAAAGAAAAACAGTTTTTAAAAGATAATCCTACTATCAACTTAGGAATTGGTGCAGGATGGGAACCCATAGCTATACAAAAGAAAAAAGACCTAATAACAGGTTTTGATGCCGATATTTTAGAGTTAGTAAACAAAGCTACAAATGCTAACTTTAAATTAGTAGTGGGAAATTGGAATAAAATTCAAGAAAGAGTAAAAAACAAAGAGCTACATGGATTATCTGCTTTAATTAAAACTCCAAAAAGAGAAGAATTTCTTCTTTTTACAGAACCTTACAACTTTACAGAATATTTCATAGCAACTACTAAAGATAATCTTTCAAATATTAAGACTAAAGAAGATTTAAAAAAATTTTCCATATCTTTAGAAAAAGGAAATAAACTACATCAACTATTAGTTAATGACCTTGACTTAACTAAAGTAATTTATGTGGATACTGCAAAAAATACTTTTGATGTTTTTTTTGATGGTAAAACAGATTTGACAATTGGTATGAGTGGAATAAAATATGAACTTGCTAAAAATAATTATCCACTTTTATATGATACAAATACATATAATAAAAAAACAGATCTTTTTATGGCTGTTTTAAAAGAATACCCTGAAGCTAGATCTATTTTACAAAAAGGCTTAGATACTATTACAAATGAACAGTTTTTAAGTCTTAGGGCAAAATGGCAATTAGATTTAAACAATAATCAATCAAAAAATAAAGAAGTATCAACACTTACAAAAGAAGAGTTTGTAAAAGTATTTATAAATTTAATTAACAATACAAAAGATGTAGTTTTACATAAAGATAATGCTGGAGGTGTGAGTCAAGAGGTTTTAAATAAATTGTTTGAACCATACTTTACAACTAAATTTAAAAGTCAAGGAGTTGGATTAAGTCTGTTTATCACAAAAAGAATTGTGACTGAAAAATTAAATGGCCAAATTAAAGCAGAAAAAAATGATAAGGGATTAAGCTACATTATAGATATAAACTTAGATTAATAAACTTAAGCTAATATACCCAAATGAAACACACTTACAAAAAGCCAAGAAAAGTTATCGAGGAGATTGAATTTAATTTTTTTGAATTTGATGAAAACACTTTTATCATAAAACCTAAATCTGATTATTCAAAGCATTTAAATGAAATACTAAAATCAAACAAAAGACTAACAGGTGAGTTTACAAGTATTTGCTTAACACTAACAAGTAACGGAATTAAATACTTTGTAGATAAAAACGCAACTATTCATTTAGAACAGTTTGTGCTTGATTTAGATTAATACTTTTTATTGTTCATTATTCTAAATACGAGGAAATAAATGAAAATAGCTATTTTATCTGATATTAAATCCAATGTTTATGCACTACAAGCTGTATTAGATGATATAAAATCAAAACAAATTGATGTAATGTTAAATCTTGGAGATTCATTTTACGGACCAATTGAACCAAAAGCTACCTATGACTTATTAAGACAAAACCAATTTATAAATTTAATGGGTGATCAAGATAGAAAAATCTTAGAATCAAGTTTAGCACAACTTGAAGAAAATGAAACTCTTAGATACACATACAGTGATTTAGGTGAAGAGGTTTTATACTGGATTCAAGACTTACAATTTGAAAAGCTAATTGGAGCTGATTATTATATGATTCATGGAACATATTTAGATGACTCTGTTTACATGTTAGAAGATATTTCAAGTGGACAAGCAAAACTTAGAGATGATAAAAAAATACTAGAAATAATAGATGATATAAAATCAACTTTCATAATGTGTGGGAACTCTTGTTTACCTAGATGTATAACTTTAAGCACAGGGCAAATAGTGATAAATCCAGGTTCAGTTGGATTACAAGCATTTAAAAGTGACACTCCATCTAAACATATCATAGAAAACAATACTCCAGATGCTTCATATGTTATTTTAACAGTAGAAGATAATAACTATTCAGTACAACCTGTACGTGTAGCTTATGATTATGAAAAAGCGGCCTTAAAAGCAGAAGAAAATAACAGAAAAGATTGGGCATATAGCTTAAGAACAGGGAAAATTCTAAATTAGGGAATCAAATAGATGCAAAGCATAAATGAAATAATCCAAGAAACAGTTAATAATCAAAACATATTATTTGCAGTGTTTAGTGGAATAAGAAATAAAAGAGAAAAAACATTAAATAAAGTTACAATAAAAAAAGTAACTATTCAAAATGAAATTAAACATCAATTTGAATACTTCTATGATAAAAATGTAGAACATAAAAATTTAGACAATATTGAAACAAAAAATGAAATAATAAATCTAATAGGAATATATTTCAAACAAGCAATTATAAATACCACAGAGTTTGATTATCATATAATTGTAAATAAAAAAGGCGAAGTAAAAATAAATAAAAAAGCTCCTACAAAAAAGTTTGAAGAAATATCTCATAACAGAAAAAAGAACTACATAATAAATGAAGGTGAAAAATCTGCGTTTTTAATAGAACTAGGAATAATGAATACTCAAGGTAAAATCATAAAATCAAAATATGATAAGTTTAAACAAATAAATCGTTATTTAGAACTTGTATCTGATTGCATACCATACTTAGATAAAAATAAGACAATTAAGATTATAGATTTTGGATGTGGAAAAGCATATTTAACTTTTGCTTTATATGATTTTTTAGTACTTAAAATGGGATACAACGTAGAAATTGTAGGTTTAGATTTAAAAGAAAATGTTATCAAATTCTGTTCAAACTTAGCAAAAAAACTTAACTATGATGATCTGAGATTTGAACAAGGTGATATTAAAGGCTTTAATCAATTTGATGATGTTGATATGGTTATATCGCTTCATGCGTGTAACACAGCAACTGATGAAGCTTTAGCAAAAGCTGTTAATTGGGGAGCTAAAGTTATCTTAGCAGTTCCATGTTGTCAACATGAATTTTTAAAGAAAATCAAAAATGAAAAGATGATTCCTATGATGAAATTTGGAATTATCAAAGAAAAACTAGCCTCATTACTAACAGATAGTGTTAGGGCAAATGTTTTAGAAATAATGGGTTATAGAACTCAAGTGTTAGAGTTCATTGATATGGAACATACACCTAAAAACATAATGATAAGAGCATTTTTTGAAGATACAAATAATAGCAAAGTTATTAATCAGTATAAAGAGTTTAAAAATGAATGGCAAATAACTCCGTATATTGAAGAAGCTTTTGGTGAGAGTTTAACTAAAAAACTAATTTAAATCCAAAGTAAAAAGTGTATCATAGTTGTCTTCACCATTGTATACTCCAATATTTATATTTTGACTAACTTTTTCTACTACTTCTTTTTGCTCACAAGCAGTAAAAGTTACTATAACCGCAAGAACATATACAGTACTAATAAAATATTTCTTCATATGTTTACCTTTATTATAATTAATACAAAAACATAATAAAGGTTAAACTTATGTATTTTTTAATTATTTAAATTCTTTGTAATTAATTCGTTTACAACTTTAGGGTTACCCTTACCTTGTGTTGCCTTTAAAACCTGTCCCACAAAGAAACCAAATAACTTATTGT
>JBDNBT010000095.1:0-25552 GCA_039767755.1 Sulfurovum sp. | reverse complement strand
GCAGGACATTTAGATTTAATTAAAGTGTTTAAATTTTTACCTAAAAAAGATGTAAGATTAATTGCTAAAAATGCTTTAAAAGCAATTAAAAAATCTAATATGGTTTTGGAATTAAACCCAGCTGGATTAAGAAAACCTGTTGAAGAACAATATCCATCAAAAGAACTTTTAGAGTTAGCTTTTGAGTTAGAAATTCCCATTACATTTGGATCAGATTCACACAGTGTAGCTCAAGTTGGTTACAAATATGAGGAGCTTACAAGTTTTGCTAAAAGTGTTGGATATGAAAAGTGTATAACTTTTGATTCAAGGGACAGGGAGTTGGTTACTTTTTAAACTATATAGGTGTGAAGAAATATACTTTCTTTATACATTTGTATATAAAATATACAAGTTCATTAGATTAGTTAAATGTAATTTTGATAGAATATAATTATATATTAATTTTGAGGAGATAGAAACTATGGGTAAGTTTGTTAACAATACTGAAGAGTTTTTTAAATATTGTGAAGAAAATGAAGTAAAATTTGTAGATTTAAGATTTACAGATATGAAAGGTATGTGGCACCATTTAACATATATGTTAAGTGCTATTGATGAAAAAATGTTAGAAGCTGGTATGCCATTTGATGGTTCATCTGTAGATGCATGGCAACCAATTAACAAATCAGATATGATTTTAAAGCCAGATGTAGAATCTGCATTTATGGATCCATTTACTGCTGATTCAACTGTAATTTTATTTTGTGATGTATATGATATCTATAAAAATGAATTATATGAAAAATGTCCAAGATCTATTGCTAAAAAAGCATTAACACATCTTTCTGAGTCTGGTATCGGTGATACTGCATTCTTTGGACCTGAAAATGAATTCTTTATTTTTGATGATGTTAAAATCATTGATGAAATTAATGAGTCATACTACAAAGTAGATTCAGATGAAGGTTGTTGGTCAGATGCTGCTGATAGTGAATTTGGAAACATGGGTCACAGACCTAGAACTAAAGGTGGTTACTTCCCAGTTCAACCAACAGATTCAATGGTAGATTTAAGAGCTGAAATGATGTTAGTTCTTGAGCAAGTTGGATTAGAAGTATCTTTAGGACACCACGAAGTTGCACAAGCACAAGGTGAAATTGGTATTAAATTCGGAACATTAGTAGAAGCTGCTGATAACGTTCAAAAATATAAATATGTATGTAAAATGGTTGCACACTTAAATGGTAAATCTTGTACATTCATTCCTAAACCATTATATGGTGATAATGGAAATGGTATGCACGTACACCAATCTATCTGGAAAGATGGAAGCAACTTATTCTACTCTGAAGGTGAATATGGTAACTTATCTGAAACTGCTAGACATTATATCGGTGGAGTGTTTAAGCATGCTAGAGCTGTTGCAGCATTTACAAATGCATCAACTAACTCATACAAAAGATTAGTTCCAGGATTTGAAGCTCCTTCAATTTTAACTTACTCTTCTCAAAATAGATCAGCTTCTTGTAGAATTCCTTACGGTGCTGGTGAAATGGCAACAAGAATTGAAATGAGATTCCCTGATTCAACTGCTTGTCCTTACTTAGCATTCGCTGCTATGTTAATGGCTGGATTAGATGGTATTAAAAACAAATATGAGCCTGTTGGTCCAATGGATGACGACTTATTTGAATTACGATTAGATGAAATTAGAGAAAGACAAATTCCTCAAATGCCTCATACATTAAGAGGTGCATTAGAAGCTTTAATTAGAGACAACGAGTTCTTACAACCTGTATTTAGTCAAGATATGGTTGATACATATCAACACTACAAATTTGATACTCAAGTTTGGCCTTACGAAGCTAGACCAACTGCGTTCGAAATGGCTTCAACTTATTCTTGTTAGTAAGTTAAGTATAAATATAAAAAGGGATGAAAGTTTACTTTCATCCCTTTTTTAATGCTTTAAAATAAGTTATCTAATTTAAATATTAAAACTCTATTTGATTATTTGTTTCTTTAGTTTTAGATTTTTGATTAGTGTTTGATAGAATATTTTCAGGTACTGGAGATTTATCTGTATAGTATTCTGTGTCATTATTAATAGTAGTTTTATAAACATTTTGAGGCATTTCAAATTTTCTAGGAAGTTCTGGATACATTTTTATAAGTTTTGAGTAATACTCTTTAAATACAGGTGCTGCTATTTTACCACCAGTTTCACTTCTTCTCATTGGTTTATTATCATCATTACCAAACCATACTACTGTTTGAATTGAAGGTGAAAAACCACAGAACCATGCATCAACATTATCATTTGTTGTACCTGTTTTACCTGCTAAATCAAGATTTTTAACTCTAGCATTCCTTCCTGTACCTCTTTTAACTGTGTCGTGCATAACAGAGGTTATTAAGAAGGTTTGTTCTGGTGAGTTTATTTTCTTGTATTGCGGATCAAACTTTATTACTTCACCATCTGTTTTTAGTATTTCATCTATTATATATGGTGTAACTTGTACACCTTTATTTGCAAGGGCACTATATGCTTTTGAAACTTCAAGGGGTGATGCTGCTATTGAACCTAATGTAATTGATAAATCTTTTGGTACATTCTCAAAGCCATAATTTATAAGCGAATTATGCATTTTATTAATTCCCACATCAGTAACTAAATTAATAGTAGATAGGTTTCTTGAGTAAATAAGAGAATCCCTAAGAGTAATTAAACCCTTAAAATTATTTCCATAATTTCTAGGTTGCCATTTTATAAGTTCACCATCTTCTTTATAGGCGTATGTTCTTGAAATATCTACTAAAGTTGATGAAGGATTATAACCTTCATTTAATGCCGTAAGATATAAAAATGGTTTAATAGATGAACCTGGTTGTCTCTTTGATTGTACAGCTCTATTAAACATTGAAGTTTTATAATCTATTCCTCCAACTAGTGCTAGAATTTTTCCTGTATTACTTTCCATTGAAACTAAAGCACCATTTAAAGTCTTAACAAATTCATCGTTTTCTAAGTCATTGGCTCTTTTTCTATATGACATATCTCTTTGTAAAGCTTTTTCATGTGAATTTTTTAAGGCTTGTCTAGCTATTTCTTGAGCTTCTAAATCTATAGTTAGTTTTATTTTATATCCACCTGTATTTAAATCATATAATTGCTCTGATAAAATACTATTTACATAATCCACTACATATGGAGCTTTATTTTTTGTTCTTGTTTGATTGTATACAGTTGGAGTTTCAACTAATGCTTTTTCGTATTGATCTTTATTAATCCATCCTAAGGCATTTAGTCTATTGATAACTTGATTAGCTCTTGTTAAAGAAATTTTTAGATTTTTAGTTGGATCATAAAAGCTAGGAGCCCTTGGTAAACCAACTAAAATAGCAATTTCTTTTAAACTAAGTTCATAAAGCTCTTTATTAAAGTATCCTTTTGCAGCTGTTTTAACTCCATAATATCCATGGCCAAAATATACATGGTTTAGATATCTCTCTAAAATCTCTTCTTTTGTTAAAATAGTTTCTAGTCTTATAGATAATAGTGCTTCTTTTACTTTTCTAATGAGTTTTTTTTCTCTATTTAATGCTAAAAGCTTTACAAGTTGTTGTGTTAAAGTACTAGCACCTTCTACATATCCACCTGATTTTATATTTTTAATCATAGCTCTACTTATGGCATCTGGATTTATACCAAAGTGTTCAAAATATTGTGTATCCTCAATTGCCACTAAACTTTCTATAACTCTAGCTGGAATATTGTCATATTTTACGTACTCCCTATGCTCACCATCAAAGTAGTTTGCTATTAGTTTTCCATTTCTATCGAAGTATTGAGTAGTTTGTTTAGGTTGATAGTAAACAATTTTATCAACATCATCTTTTATCTCATTGTATAGCTTTACAATCCATGTTGTAAAAACTAAAGTAGAAAGTATAATAAAACCCATAAAATATTTAAGCATTGTTATTCCCTATAATTTTTATTACTAAATGTTGAATTTATTAATCTCTTTGTGTAATCATCGTTTGGATTATCTAATATATCTTTAGTGTTGCCTGTTTCTATAATACTACCTTTATTTATAATTACAATTTCATCACATAAAGAAGAAATTGAATCTATATCGTGGGTAACAAATAAAATTAATAAATCCAAATTTTTATGCAAGTTTCTAATTAAATTTATAATGTTGTCACGGTTTTGTAGATCTAAAGCAGTTGTAGGTTCATCTAAAAGTAAAAGTTTCACATCTTCAGATATTGCAATAGCGATAACGATTCTTTGAATTTGTCCACCACTTAATTGGTTAGGAAATTTATTTAATACGCTTTCATCTAAATCTACAAGTTTTAGTACCTCTTTTGTTCTTTCATCACTACAGAAAAAATGTTTTTTTATTTTTGTCATTGGTGATAGGGATGTAAAAGGATTTTGAGGTATAAATGCTATATTTTTTCTAAGTAGTTCAAAATCACTTTGGTAATCAATGTTCACATTTAAATTAGAAGGTAATAGTTGTAAAATAGATTTTAATGTAAGAGATTTTCCACTTCCACTTTCTCCAACTAAAGCAGTTGAAGTTTTAATATTAAAAGATATATCAACTAAAGTGTTTTCTTTAGTTGATATTTTTAGTTTATTAATATTTAAATATGACATATTATATTAAAGGCTCATCCATTTGCTGTGGAATATCTAAGTTCATTAGTTTTAAAACAGTAGGAGCAATATTATTTAAACTACCATCTTTTATTTTTGTTATTCCATTGGCAACTACAAAACAATATACATCTCCAACAGTGTGGTTAGTTAAAGTTTTTCCCGAGTCATCTTTCATTTTTTCACAATTTCCATGATCAGATGTTAAAAGTAGGTTATAGTTTTTTTCTTTAGCTTTTTCTAATATTAAGCCTAGTTCACTATCTACAGTTTCAACTGCTTTAATAGCAGCTTCATATACACCTGTATGACCAACCATATCACCATTTGCAAAGTTTACAACTATAAAGTCTGTATCTTCATCCATTGCTTTTCTAACAGCAACACCAACTTCAAGTGCAGACATTTGGGGTTGCAAATCATATGTGGCAACATTTGGAGATGGAATTAAAACTCTTGTTTCATTTTCAAAAGGTTCTTCTACTCCACCATTAAAAAAGAATGTTACATGGGCATATTTTTCAGTTTCAGCTGTATGTAACTGGTTTAATTTAGCATCTGAAATAACTTGAGCTAAAGTATTTGTAGGAGTTTCTTTTGGAAATAGTACAGGTAAAGGTTGATTTTTATCATATTGAGTCATAGTAGCAATTTTTAAATTACCTTCAAATCTTTTAAATTCTTTGAACTCTTTATTTGCAAAGACACTTGATATTTCTCTCATTCTATCGCTTCTAAAATTACAAAAAATTACTGCATCATTTTCTTTTACACCATCATATTTATCAAAGGCACATGGAACAATAAATTCATCATAAACTTCATCATTATAGTTTTTAGAAATGTAATCATCTATACTCATTTCAGTTTTAGGAGTTGCAAAAGCAATAGCATCATGACCTTTTTGAACTCTATCCCATCTATTGTCCCTATCCATTGTATAATATCTACCAGATATAGTAGCTATTTTAATATCTTCATTACATGCGGCTTTGATTTGTTTCACATATGTCATAGCACAATTAAATGCTACATCTCTACCATCTGTAATTAAATGTAAATTTACTTTTTTGTTTTTTGATTGGGCAATTTTTGCTAAAGCAATTGTATGGTCTATATGTGAATGTACACCACCATCACTAAGTAATCCTATTAAGTGTACTTCGTTACATTCATTTAATGATTCGTTTAATATAGAGTTGTCTTTTAAAGTATCATCTTTAATGGCTAAGTTTATTTTTACTAAATCTTGATATAAAATTCTTCCACTACCAATAGTCATGTGTCCAACTTCACTATTACCCATTTGTCCATCTGGTAAACCCACGTACTCACCATGTGTATGAACTAAAGAATTTGGTACATTTTGAAATAGATAGTCATAAGTTGGAGTATTTGCATTTTTTAAAGCATTAAATTTATCAGAATTATTATGTCCAATACCATCTGTTATAATTAGAATTGTTTTATTTGTCATTATTAAACCTTTTAAAAACTATATTATTATATAATTGGTGATTATATCCAAATGAAGGTTTAAATTTGTTTTATTGGCTTTATAGGCACCTTGATATCAATATCTTTCAATATATTTCGGTTCGAGCAGGACTTAGTTTTTTTATAGCGTTTTTACTTACAATGTATCTAATGCCAAAATTCATCAAATGGGCTAAAGCTAAAAAAGCTTCACAGCCAATATACGATTTAGCACCAGAAGGTCATAAGGCTAAAGTAGGTACTCCTACAATGGGTGGAATGGTATTTATCTTTTCAATTATAATGGCTACATTACTAACAGCTAAATTAAATAACTTTTATATAGTTGGTGGACTAATAACTATTGTAGGTTTTGCTTTAGTAGGTATAAAAGATGACTTTGGAAAAATAGCAAGTAGTTCTAATCAAGCTGGATTAAGTGCAAAGGCTAAACTATTCTTACAGTTTTTAGTTGCAGGAATTGTAGGAGCGTATATTTATCAAAGTGGTCATTTAACAGATTTTTATGTACCTTTTTATAAATTACCATTATTTGAAATGGGTGTATACTCAATTGTATTTTGGATGTTTGTAATGGTTGGTACATCAAATGCCGTTAATCTAACAGATGGTTTAGATGGCCTTGCTACTGTACCTTCTGTTATGGCATTTTTTACATTATCAGTTATAGTTTATATTACAGGTAATGCAATCATATCAAGTTACTTATTATTACCAAGTATTCAACTATCAGGTGAAATGACTATTATGGGTACTGCTGTATGTGGTGCATTATTAGGATTCTTATGGTTTAATTCTCATCCTGCACAAGTATTTATGGGTGATTCAGGTTCTTTACCCATTGGAGCATTTATGGCTTATATTGCTATTGTTTGTAAATCTGAAGTTTTATTAATCTTAATAGGATTTATATTTGTATTAGAAACATTATCAGTTATATTACAAGTTGGTTCATTTAAACTTAGACAAAAAAGAGTATTCTTAATGGCACCAATTCATCACCATTTTGAACAAAAAGGTTGGCAAGAAAACAAAATAATAGTTAGGTTTTGGATAATTGCTTTTATGACTAACTTGTTAGCTTTAATGAGTTTAAAGATTAGGTAAATGATGTTTTACAATAAAAGTATAAGAATATTAGGCAAGGGTAAAACAGCGGCTGCGTTAAAAGAAAAGTTTACTAATTCAACATGGTATGATGATAGTGATTTTAATCTCTATGATAAGAATAATCATGATTTAACTATTGTAAGTCCTGGAATTCCTCCTTATAATGACATGGTTAAAAATTCAAATAATATATGTAGTGATTATGATTTATTTTTTCCTAAAATGCCCTTATCAATATGGATAACAGGAACAAATGGAAAAACAACAACAACACAAATGACTCAACACTTATTAGAATCATACAACTCTGAGTATGGTGGAAATATTGGAATACCTTTATGTGATATGAATACTAAAAACAAAATATGGATTTTAGAAACATCATCATTCACTTTACACTACACAAATAAAGCTTATCCTAATGTTTTTATATTATTACCAATAAGTGAAGACCATATAACATGGCATGGTAGTTTTGAAGAATATAGAAATGCAAAATTAAAGCCATTAAGTATGATGAAAGATGGTCAAGTTGCCATTGTACCTGAACATTTCAAGGATGTTGAGACTAAGGCATTTCTAATTACATATAAAGACTCAAATGATTTAGCTAGTAAATTTAGTATAGATATAAATAAAATAAATTTCAAAGAACCATTTTTATTAGATGCACTTCTAGCAATAGCAACTCAAAAGATATTATTTGACAAAATAGATTATGAGAAAATCAATACATTTAAAGTTGATAAACATAAAGTTGAAGAATTTAAAGATAAAAATCAAAACTTATGGGTAGATGATAGTAAAGCTACAAATATAGATGCAACAATAAATGCATTAAAAGCATATCAAAACAAAAAGATATATTTGATATTAGGTGGAGACGATAAAGGTGCAAAACTTGAACCACTATTTGAAGAACTAAAAAAATATAATGTTGAATTATTTAATATTGGAAAAAATACTAAAAGACTCAATGTATTATCTAAAGATTATAACATTAAACATAATGAGTGCAATTTTCTAAAAAATGCAGTGGAAAAAATAAAAGAAAAAATAGATACAAATAGCCTTGGGATGTTATCTCCAGCAGCAGCTTCTTTAGATCAATATTCGTCTTATGTTCAAAGAGGTGAAGAATTTAAAAACTTAGTAAAAATTTAAGTTTCTTTTAAAGTACTCGCGGATATAATTCCAGTCCTTTAAAAGAGGTTCGATAGCTCAGTTGGTAGAGCAATGGATTGAAAATCCATGTGTCGGCAGTTCGATTCTGCCTCGAACCACCATTGGTGCTGATGTAGCTCAGTTGGCTAGAGCAGCTGATTTGTAATCAGCAGGTCGGGGGTTCGACTCCCTTCATCAGCTCCATTTTTTTATTATTGTCGTGCGTAATCTTAATTGTTAAGATCAGCGCTTGACCAGAGCAATATTGTTTTGGTGAGGTTGGAGAGCGGTCAAATCCCTCGGATTGTAAATCCGATGCCTACGGCTTCGAAGGTTCGAATCCTTCCCTCACCACCACTAATGTTGCGGGAGTAGCTCAGTTGGCTAGAGCTTCTGCCTTCCAAGCAGATTGTCGCGAGTTCGAGTCTCGTCTCCCGCTCCATTTTTTATTGATACTGGGAGCTGAGTTATAAGCACAACTTTATAACTCTCATAAGTTTATTCAAATTTCACTCCCGTTTAAGTTTCATTATAGTGTTTTTTATGTAAAATGCACGTCACAAATTTATATATCAATAATCCCCTCTGAATAGAGAAGCCAATGGGCTTATCTACTCAGAGGGCAATTATGCAAATTTTTAGAAGGGGAATTCTATGGCAAAAGAAAAATTCGAAAGAAGTAAGCCGCACGTAAATATTGGTACTATTGGTCACGTTGACCACGGTAAAACTACATTAACAGCTGCGATCACTATGTGTTTAGGTCTTAAAAATGGACAAGCTACAATGGATTATGATCAAATTGATAATGCTCCAGAAGAGAGAGAAAGAGGAATTACTATTGCTACTTCTCACGTTGAGTATGAAACTGAAACTAGACACTACGCACACGTAGACTGTCCAGGTCACGCCGATTACGTTAAAAACATGATTACTGGTGCTGCACAAATGGATGGAGCTATCTTAGTAATCGCTTCAACTGATGGACCTATGGCTCAAACAAGAGAGCATATCTTATTATCTAAACAAGTTGGTGTTCCATACATCGTTGTTTTCTTAAATAAAGAAGATCAATTAGATGATGAAGATAAAGAAGAGATGTTAGAATTAGTTGAAATGGAAGTTAGAGAATTATTATCTGACTACGATTTCCCTGGTGATGATACTCCTATCGTTGCTGGTTCTGCATTCCAAGCATTAGAAGAAGCGAAAGCTGGTACAGCTGGTGAATGGTCTGAAAAGATTTATAACTTAATGGCTGAAGTTGATGCATACATTCCAACTCCACAAAGAGATACTGATAAAGATTTCTTAATGCCTGTTGAAGATGTATTCTCTATCTCAGGAAGAGGTACAGTTGTTACTGGTGCTATTAATAAAGGTACAGTTAAATTAGGTGATACTATTGAGATCGTTGGTCTTAAAGAAACACAAACAACTACTGTAACTGGTATTGAAATGTTCAGAAAAGAAATGGATTTTGCTGAAGCTGGTGATAATGCTGGTATCTTAATTAGAGGTATCAAAAAAGAAGACGTTCAAAGAGGACAAGTTCTTATTAAGCCAGGATCAATTACTCCACATACTCAATTCAAAGGTGAGGTTTATATCTTATCTAAAGAAGAGGGTGGAAGACATACTCCATTCTTCTCAGGTTACAGACCACAATTCTACGTTAGAACAACTGACGTAACTGGTTCTTGTGTATTACCAGAAGGTACTGAAATGGTTATGCCAGGTGATAACGTAGAAATGACAGTTTCATTAGTTGCTCCTATCGCTCTTGAAAAGGGAACTAAGTTCGCTATCAGAGAAGGTGGAAGAACTGTTGGTGCTGGAGTTGTTGCTGAAATTATTGAATAATAAAGGACTACTATGGCAAATGGTGTAAGAATCAAAATTGGATTAAAGTGTCAAGAGACTGGTGATATTAACTACTCTACAACTAAAAATCCAAAGACTCAAACTGAAAAGTTTGAGACTAAAAAATATAGTCCAAGATTAAGAAAACATACACTTCACAAAGAAGTAAAACTAAAATCTTAAAACTTGTATATGAGTGGGCTACCCCACTTATATAGTTACAGGTCAGTAGCTCCAATGGTAGAGCGCCGGATTCCAAATCCGACGGTTGTGGGTTCGAGTCCCTCCTGGCCTGCCACTATTTTTTAAATACTTTCTATAAAAAATCTACATAAAATCATATCAAATTTAACTAAGCTTATTTGAAGTTTATTTTAAGTAAAATACGTGTCCGATCTAGAATAAGACATATTAATTTAGATAAATAAATTCTTTTAAAAACGGTTGTTAAACCTATTTTAAAAGAATTTTATAGCCAAAAGATGGAGTTTCAAGTGAGTAAAATTAGAAGTTATTACAGTAGTGTAAAAGATGAATTAGCAAAAGTTATATTTCCAATTAAACAACAAGTTAGGTCAGCATATTTATCTGTATTTGTTGTTGTTACTGTAGTTACACTGTTCTTAGCACTGATTGATTCAATCATGTCTTTAAGCTTATCTTCAATAATGAACTAAGGAAAATCATCATGGCACACAAATGGTACGCAATACAAACATATTCAGGAAGTGAATTAGCTGTTAAAAGAGCTTTAGAGCAATTAGCAGAAGAAATGGCAGATGAGAAAATAGAAGATGTTCTTGTTCCAACTGAAGATTTAATAGAAGTAAAAAAGGGTAACAAAACAATAGTTGAGAGACCATTATATCCAGCATATGCATTTGCTAAAATTGATTTAGATACTGCATTATGGCACAGAATTCAATCTATGCCTAGAGTTGGTAGATTTATTGGTGAATCGAAAAAACCTACACCTTTAGCTGAAAAAGATATTAATCTAATTTTAGAAAAAGTTCAAAATAGAGCTGCAGCCAAACCTAAAGTTTCATTTGATGAAGGTGAAATGGTTAGAATTAATGAAGGTCCATTTGCAAACTTTAACGGAATAGTTGAAGACTTTGACTTAGATGCAGGAATTTTAAAATTAAATGTTTCAATTTTCGGTAGAAACACACCAGTTGAAATATCTTATACACAAGTAGAGAGAGTAGTTTAATACTACAAAATAATTAGGCATTAGGCAATGAAATTGGCTTCACATGAGTTTCTTTGCCTAATGCCTAAATTAAATTTATAAAAGGAAGTTACTATGGCTAAAAAAGTTGAAGGTATATTAAAATTACAAATACCTGCTGGTGCAGCTAATCCATCACCACCTGTTGGACCTGCATTAGGACAAAGAGGTATTAATATCATGGAATTCTGTAAAGCATTCAATGAGAAAACAAAAGATAAGTCTGGATATACAATTCCAGTTGAAATATCAGTATATTCTGATAAAAGTTTTACATTTGTAGTAAAACAACCACCAATGACTGATTTAATAAAAAAAGTTTCTGGTATTAAAAAAGGATCTGATAATCCTTTAAAAAACAAAATCGGTAAATTATCAAAAGATCAAATTTTAGAAATCGTAGATATGAAAATCGCTGATTTAAATACAGATGACAGAGATCAAGCTGCAAAAATTGTTGCTGGTTCTGCTAGATCAATGGGTATTGAAACTGAATTATAATATTTAGTCTATAACAAGTCTGACCACAAGACTATAATTTGCGGTAGCAAAATAATAAAAAATTGCGGAGAATAAAATGGCAAAAATTTCAAAAAGATTGAAATCTTTACAAGCAAAGATTGAAGATAAAAACTATGCTTTAGCAGAGGGTGTTGCATTAGCTAAAGATTTAGCATCAGCTAAATTTGACGAATCTGTAGAAGTAGCATTAAATTTAAATGTAGATCCAAGACACGCTGACCAAATGATTAGAGGTGCAGTTGTTTTACCAAACGGTACAGGTAAAACTGTAAGAGTTGCAGTATTTGCAAAAGGTGTTAAAGTAGACGAAGCTAAAGCAGCTGGTGCTGATATTGTTGGTAACGATGATTTAGTAGAGACTGTTATGGCTGGAAACATTGATTTTGATGTTTTAGTTGCTACACCAGATTGTATGGGACTAGTTGGTAAATTAGGTAGAATCTTAGGACCAAAAGGTTTAATGCCAAATCCTAAAACAGGTACAGTAACTATGGATGTTACAAAAGCTGTTAACGATGCTAAAGGTGGACAAGTATCATATAGAGTTGACAAAAAAGGTAACATGCAAGCAGCAGTTGGAAAAGCATCTTTCTCAACTGAAGCAATTAAAGAAAATGTTGAAGCATTCATTATTGCAATCAATAAAGCTAAACCAGCATCTGCTAAAGGTAGATATATTGGTAATGCAGCTATCTCTTTAACAATGTCTCCGGCAGTTAAATTAGATAACTTAGAATTAATGGATTTAAAATAAGGCTTAGCCTTATTTTAAATTTAACATTCAACCGTGTTGATATAAATCAATATTCTTGAGTGTTATCAAAGCACTGAAATAAAACTTTAGACAGCTGGTAAGAAACGCCTCCGTTTCTTGTAAGACCCGCCTAAGTCGATGTTTTGAAGGGAGGAAACATGACAAAACAACAAAAAGCTGAAATAGTTGACTTTTTAACTGGTGAATTCAAAGAATCGCAAGCCGTAGTAGTGTGTGATTACAAAGGATTAACTCATAAAGAATTAGAGCAACTAAGAATTGATGCAAAAGCTAACAATACAAAAGTTCAAGTTGCTAAGAATACTTTAGTAACTGTTGCAGTTAAAAATGCAGAGCTTGGTGATATTGAATTAAGCGGTACTAATATCTTCTTATGGTCAGAAGATCAAATCTCTGCTTGTAAAGTTGCTGATAAGTTTGCTGGAGCTAATAAAGATAAATTCTCTATTAAATCTGGTATTATCGAAGGTGAAATTGCTGACGTTAACACTGTTAACGCATTCGCTAAATTACCATCTAGAGAAGAACTTCTTGGTATGCTTGCAGCTACATGGATGGCTCCAGTTACTAACTTTACAATTGGGCTTGATGCTCTTAGAAAGAAAAAAGAAGAAGAGGCTGCTTAATAATTTAGGCAATTAACATAAATATAAAATTAAAAAAATTAAGGAATATGAAATGGCAATTTCTAAAGAAGACGTATTAGAATACATCTCTGGATTATCTGTATTAGAATTATCAGAGTTAGTAAAAGAATTTGAAGAAAAATTTGGTGTATCTGCACAGCCTGTAGCTGTAGCTGGTGCTGCTGGTGCTGCTGTTGAAGCTGCTGAAGAGCAAACAGAATTCAACGTAGTTATCGTTGACGCTGGAGCTAAAAAAATCAATGTAATTAAAGAAATTAGAGCAATTACAGGATTAGGATTAAAAGAAGCAAAAGCAATGGCTGAAGAGTCAGGAGCTGTAGTTAAAGAAGGTGCTTCTAAAGAAGACGCTGAAGCTGCAAAAGCTTCATTAGAAGCTGCTGGTGCAAAAATCGAATTAAAATAATTACATCTTGTAGTTAACTTGAAATATTAGGGTTTTCCCTAATATTTAAGATAGCATCTAAGAAGGTTAAAAGAAGAATTTTTGGGAATTTTTCTTTTATCCTTCAAGGATGCTTTTGTGCTTTATAGAAAAAGCTAAATTATAATAAAAATTTATTACAAGGCTGACAATGTTAAACTCTTTAAAATCTGGTAATAGACTTAGAGTTGATTTTGCAAAAAATCCACAACAAATTGAAATCCCTAACTTATTGCAATTACAACAAAATTCTTATGATACATTCTTAATGATTGGGAAAGACGAAAGAAATGAAGCTGGTATTGAAAAAGTTTTCAAATCAATTTTCCCAATTCACGATGCTCAGAACAGAATTACTTTAGATTACCTAGGTTCAGATGTAGGTAAACCTAAATACAATGTAAGAGAATCAATGGTTAGAGGACTGACTTACTCTATTCCTTTAAAAATCAACATTAGATTAACGTTATGGGACTTAGACGAAAAAACTGGTGAAAAAATCGGCGTTAAAGACATGAAGGAACAAGCTTTATTTATTAGAGAAATTCCTTTAATGACTGAAAGAACTTCATTCATCGTTAATGGTGTTGAAAGAGTAGTCGTAAATCAGTTACATAGATCTCCAGGTGTAATTTTTAAAGAAGAAGAATCAAATACTTCTGACAATAAATTAATTTACACTGGACAAATTATTCCAGATAGAGGTTCTTGGTTATATTTTGAATATGATGCGAAAGACATATTGTATGTAAGAATTAACAAGAGAAGAAAAGTACCTGTAACAATTTTATTTAGAGCACTTGGATATTCAAAAGAAGATATCATCAAGATGTTCTACCCAGTATTAAATGTAAAAATTAAAAATAACAAATTCTTAACAGAATTTACTCCTGCTGATTTCACTGGTAGATTAGACTTTGATCTTAAAGATGAAAAAGGTGAGTTGATTTTAGCTACTGGTAAAAGACTTACTGATAGAAAAGCAAAAGCTTTACAAGAAGGTGGTCTTAAATTAGTTGAATATCCTGTTGAATTATTAATGGATAGAAGTACAGCTAATACAATTTTTGATCCTGAATCAGGAGAAGTATTATTTGATGCTTTAACTAATCTTGATGAATTAAAATTAAAAAGATTATTAGACTTAGGTTTTGAATCATTTGATATTGCAAATGATTTAGCAGAGGGTGTTGATGATTCAATTATTAACGCCTTTAAGGCAGATGCTGAGTCTTTAAAATTATTAAAGCAAACTGAGCAAATTGATGATGAAAATGATTTAGCTGCGATTAGAATTTACAAAGTAATGAGACCAGGTGAGCCTGTAACTAAAGATGCTGCTAAAGAATTCGTTAGAAAATTATTCTTTGATCCAGAAAGATATGACTTAACTAAAGTTGGTAGAATGAAAATGAACCACAAGTTAGGTGTAAATGTTCCTGAATATGTAACAGTATTAACTTATGAAGATATTATCAAAACTGTACAATATTTAGTAAAAGTTAAATCTGGTCACGGTCATATTGATGATAGAGATCACTTAGGTAACAGAAGAATTAGAGCAATTGGTGAATTATTAGCTAATGAAATGCATGCAGGTTTAATCAAAATGCAAAAAGCAATTAGAGATAAAATGACTACATTATCTGGTACATTAGAAGATATTATGCCTCATGATTTAGTTAACTCTAAAATGATTACATCAACAATTACTGAATTCTTTACATCAGGTCAGTTATCACAATTTATGGATCAAACTAACCCATTATCGGAAGTTACTCATAAAAGAAGATTATCTGCACTTGGTGAAGGTGGTTTAGTAAAAGAAAGAGCTGGATTCGAAGTAAGAGATGTTCACCCAACTCACTACGGAAGAATTTGTCCTGTTGAAACTCCAGAGGGTCAAAATATTGGTCTTATTAATACATTATCTACTTTCGCAAAAGTTAATGAATTAGGGTTTATTGAAGCTCCATATAAAAAAGTTGATAACGGTATTGTAAGTGAAGAAATTTCTTACTACACTGCAACTCAAGAAGAGGGATTAGTAATTGCTCCTGGTTCAACAAAAGTTGACGAAAGTGGAAAAATTATTGAGCCTCTTACTGAAGCTAGACAAGATGGTGAAATTCTTTTAGTTGATAGAAATAAAGTGGACTTAATTGATATTTCTTCTCAAATGGTAATGGGTGTAGCTGCTTCATTAATTCCATTCTTAGAACATGATGATGCCAATAGAGCACTTATGGGATCGAATATGATGAGACAAGCTGTTCCATTATTAAAACCTAATGCTCCAATGGTAGGAACAGGTTTAGAAAAAACTGTTGCTAGAGATGCATGGGAAGCTATTAAAGCTGGTAGAGCAGGTACTGTTGAAAAAGCTGATGCTAAAAATATTTATATTTCTGGTGAAGATGAAAACGGTGCATTTATTGATCATTATGAAGTTAGTAAAAATGTTAGAACAAACAATAATACTTCATTTGGGCAAAGATCTGCAGTTCAAGAAGGTCAATTTGTAGAAAAAGGTCAAGTAATTGCTGATGGTCCTTCAATGGACAGAGGTGAGTTAGCTGTTGGTGTTAATGCTATGGTTGCATTTATGCCTTGGAATGGTTATAACTACGAAGATGCGATTATCCTTTCTCAAAGATTGATTAAAGAAGATGCATTTACATCTGTTCATGTATATGAAAAAGATGTTGAGTGTAGAGAATTAAAACATGGTAATGAAGAGATTACTAGAGATTTACCAGGTGTAAAAGAAGAATCAATTACACATCTAGATGATTCAGGTATTGTAAAAGTTGGTACTTTTGTTAAACCAGGAATGATTTTAGTTGGTAAAGTAACACCAAAAGGTGAAATTAAACCTACTCCAGAAGAAAGATTATTAAGAGCTATCTTTGGAGAAAAAGCAGGTCATGTTATTAATAAATCTTTAGTATGTCCAACTTCTATGGAAGGTACAGTAGTTGATGTAAAAGTATTCACAAAAAAAGGATACGAAAAAGATGCAAGAGCTGTAGCTGAAATTGAATCAGAAAAAGCAGAACTAGATTTAAAACACCATGATAAACTTTTAATGTTAGATAGAGAAGAAATCTTGAAAATTAATGATTTATTATCTAAATCTAATTTAGAAAAAGATGTTGAAATTGATGAAACTACATTTAAAAAAGGTGATTCAATAGATGCTGAAACTTTAGCTCATGTAAACAGATTTGCAATGAAAAAAGTTGTTGCTTCTTACGGTAAAGATGTTGAAAAAACATATAACGATATTAAAGAACACTTTATTAAACAAAAATCTGAGTTAAGAGAAGATCATGAAGAAAAACTTCAAACTTTAGAGCATGATGATATCTTACCAAGTGGTGTAATTAAACAAGTTAAAGTTTATGTAGCTACTAAAAGAAAGATCAAAGTTGGGGATAAAATGGCCGGTAGACACGGTAATAAAGGTATTGTTTCAAATATCGTTCCTCAAGTTGATATGCCATACTTAGAAAATGGAAATACAGTTGATGTAATTCTTAACCCATTAGGGGTACCTTCAAGGATGAATATTGGTCAGATCTTAGAAGTACACTTAGGTTTAGTTGGTAAGAACTTAGGTGATCAAATTCAAGATATATTTAACGCTAAAAAGACTGAATTTGTTTCTGAATTAAGAAATAAAATGGCTGAAATCGCTGATGTAGCTAAATTAATGCAAGGTAAAGAGTTTATGGATTCTTTAACTGATGATGAATTAATTGACTATGGTAGAGATTGGGCTAAAGGTGTAAGATTTGCAACTCAAATTTTTGATGGTGTAAAAGAAAACGAATTTGTAAAATTATTTGAATTAGCAAAAATTGATGCAGATGGTAAAACTACACTTTACGATGGTAAAACTGGTGAAAAAATGAGAGAAAGAGTTAATGTAGGTTACATGTATATGCTTAAACTTCATCACTTAGTTGATGAAAAAGTTCACGCTAGATCAACTGGACCTTATTCATTAGTTACTCAACAACCAGTTGGTGGTAAAGCACTATTTGGTGGACAAAGATTTGGTGAGATGGAAGTATGGGCACTTGAAGCATATGGTGCTACAAATGTTCTTAAAGAAATGCTTACAACTAAATCAGACGACGTTGAAGGTAGAACAAGAGCTTATAGAGCAATTGCAAATGGTGAAAATGTTCCAAGATCTGGTGTTCCTGAGACATTCTTCGTTTTAACTAAAGAATTAAAAGCTTTAGGTTTAGATGTAGAGATTTTTGAAGAGGTAGATAATAATGAGCAATAATGAAAAAATATTAGAACCAATTGAAATAAAAGAGTTAGATAGACCGCAAGATTTTGCGGCCTTCCAACTAAAATTAGCAAGTCCAGAAAAAATTCTTTCTTGGTCAAGTGGTGAAGTTAAGAAACCTGAAACAATTAACTATAGAACATTAAAACCTGAAAGAGATGGTTTATTCTGTGCTAAAATCTTCGGACCTGTAAAAGATTATGAATGTCTTTGTGGTAAATATAAGAAGATGAGATACAAAGGTGTTGTATGTGAAAAATGTGGAGTTGAAGTAACTTCATCTAAAGTGAGAAGACACAGAATGGGTCATATCGATTTAGTTTCACCTGTAGCACATATTTGGATGGTTAGCTCATTACCAACTAGAATTGGTACATTATTAGGTGTAAAATTAAAAGACCTTGAAAGAGTATTATATTATGAAGCATATATCGTAAACAATGCTGGTGAAGCATATTATGATAATGAAAAAACTAAAAAAGTTGCTAAATATGATATTTTAAATGAAGAGCAATATAGAACTATCTCTGATTTATTTGAACACACTGGGTTTGAAGCAAATATGGGTGGAGATGTAATCAAAGAATTACTTGAAAACCTAGATTTATTTGAACTATTAGGTCAATTAAAAGAAGATATGGGTGCTACTAGATCTGAAGCAAAAAGAAAAACTATTGTTAAAAGATTAAAAGTAGTAGAAAATTTCATTAACTCAGGAAATAGACCTGAATGGATGATGTTCACTCAATTACCTGTATTACCACCTGATTTAAGACCACTTGTTTCACTTGATGGTGGAAAATTTGCTGTATCTGATGTTAATGACCTTTATAGAAGAGTAATTAACAGAAATAACAGACTTAAAAGATTAACAGAACTAGATGCACCTGAAATCATTATTAGAAATGAAAAAAGAATGCTTCAAGAAGCTGTTGATGCTTTATTTGATAATGGTAAAACAGCTAATGCTGTTAAAGGTGCAAATAAAAGACCTTTAAAATCTTTATCTGAAATTATCAAAGGTAAGCAAGGTAGATTTAGACAAAACTTACTTGGTAAAAGGGTTGACTTCTCAGGTAGATCTGTAATTGTTGTTGGACCTACTTTAAATATGGACCAATGTGGTATTCCTAAGAAAATGGCTCTTGAGTTATTTAAGCCACATATTATGGCTAAACTTGAAGAAAAAGGTTATGCTACTACATTAAAAGCTGCTAAGAGATTAATCGAAGCAGAAACTAATGAAGTATGGGAATGTTTAAATGAAATCGTTGATGAGTATCCTGTTTTATTAAACAGAGCACCAACTCTTCATAAATTATCAATTCAAGCATTCCACCCAACATTAATTGATGGTAAAGCTATCCAATTACATCCATTAGTATGTTCTGCATTCAATGCTGACTTCGATGGTGACCAAATGGCAGTTCACGTACCATTATCGCAAGAAGCTGTAGCTGAAGCAAAAGTTTTAATGATGTCTTCATTAAATATTCTTTTACCAGCATCAGGTAGAGCTATTGCAGTACCATCACAAGATATGATTTTAGGTATATATTATCTATCATTAGAAAAAGATGGTGTATTAGGTGAACATAAAATTTTTAGAAATGTTGAAGAAGCAAAAATTGCTTTAGAAATGAAAAATGTTGATTTACATGCTAAAATTAGAACAAAAGTTGATAACCAAATTGTACACACTACAATTGGTAGATTAATTATTAAAGAAATTTTACCTGAGTTTGTTCCAACTGATCTTTGGAATAAAGTTTTAAAGAAAAAAGATATCGGTATCTTAGTTGATTATATCTATAAACATGGTGGATATACAGTTACTCCAAGATTCTTAGATAACTTAAAGAACTTAGGTTTCAAATATGCAACTCAAGCTGGTATTTCAATTTCTATTGATGATATTAGAGTACCTGATACAAAAGTTGGACATATCAAGAAATCTAAAAAAGATGTAATTGAAGTTCAAAAACAATTCTCTCAAGGTTTATTAACTGAGCAAGAAAGATACAATAAGATTATTGATATCTGGACTGAAATTAACAATAAACTTGGAACAGAAATGATGAGTTTAGTTGAAAATGATAAAGAAGGGTTTAACTCAATTTATATGATGGCTGATTCAGGGGCTAGAGGTTCTGCTGCACAGATTAGACAACTTGCAGGTATGAGGGGTCTTATGGCTAAACCAGATGGTACTATTATTGAAACTCCAATTATTTCAAACTTTAAAGAAGGTCTAAACGTACTTGAGTACTTTATTTCTACTCACGGTGCTAGAAAAGGTCTTGCAGATACAGCCTTAAAAACTGCCAATGCAGGTTACTTAACAAGAAAGCTAATTGATGTATCTCAAAACGTAAGAATTACAATTGAAGATTGTGGTACTCACGAAGGTATTGAAATTAATGATATTTCTCATGGTAATGAGTTAATTGAAAGTCTTGATGAGAGAATCACAGGTAGAGTTATCGCTGAAGATATTATTGACCCAATTTCAAACGAAATTTTATTTACTGAGGGTACATTAATAACTGAAGAAGATGCTAAGATTGTTAAAGAAGCTGAAGTTAAAACTGTTACTATCAGAACTCCATTAACTTGTAAAGTTGAACATGGTTTATGTTCTAAATGTTATGGTCTTAACTTAGGTGAGCAAAGAAAAGCTACTCCTGGTGAAGCAGTTGGTGTTGTTGCAGCTCAATCTATTGGTGAGCCTGGAACACAACTTACACTTAGAACTTTCCACGTTGGTGGTACTGCAAGTGCTACTCAAACAGAGAGAGAATTAAGAGTACAAAAAGAAGGTTTCATTAGATATCACAATATTAGAACATATACTGATAGAGATGGAAAAAGCATCGTTGCAAACAGAAGAAATGCTGGTATCTTATTAGTAGAACCAAAAATTAATGCACCATTCAAAGGTAAAGTTTCTGTTGAAATTATTCATGAAGAAACTATCTTAACTATTACAAATGGTAAAGATACTAAGAAATATTACTTAAGAAAAAGTGATGTTGCTAAAGCAAATGAATTAGCAGGTATTTCTGGAAAAATCGAAGGTAAATTATATTTACCATACACAGATGGTGTTGAAGTTGAAGAAAATGAGTCTATAGTTGAAATGATTAAAGACGGTTGGAATGTTCCTTCAAGGATTCCATTTGCATCTGAATTAAAAGTTGAAAATGGTGCACCAATTACTTCTACTATCGTATCTGGAGCTAAGGGAACTGTTAAGTATTATAAACTTAAAGGTGATCACTTAGAAAGAAGAGAAGATGTTAAAGCTAATGACACTGTTAACGAAAAAGGTTTATTCGCTGTTATCGTTGATGCTGAAGAAAGAGAAGCTCTAAGACACTATGTTGCAAGAGGAACTAAAGTATTATTTAATGACGATTCACTTGTTGAAAAAGATACTGTAATTGCTGAGCCTGAAACTGCTGAACAAGCTGTTATCGCTGAGTGGGATCCATATGCGAACCCATCTATTGCAGAGAACTCAGGTACTATTGCATTTGAAGATATTATTCCTGGTGTTACTGTTTCTGAGCAGTTTGATGAATTAACTGGTACATCTAAATTAGTTGTAAATGAGTATATTCCAAGTGGATATAAACCAACGGTTATTTTATCAACTGATAATGAGCAATTAATTAGATACTCTTTAGACCCTAAAACTTCAATTATGGTAAGTGAAGGTCAAAAAGTTCAAGTTGCTGATGTAATTGGTAAAACACCAAAAGCAAGTCAAAAATCTAAGGATATTACAGGTGGTCTTCCAAGAGTATCTGAATTATTCGAAGCAAGAAGACCAAAAAGTATTGCTTTATTAGCATCATTTGATGGTGTTGTTACATTTGGTAAACCACTTAGAAATAAACAAAGATTAGTTATTACTGATGAAAACGGTACTAAAGATGAAATGTTAGTTGAAAAATCTAAGCAAATCTTAGTACATGAAGGTGAGTTTGTTCATGCTGGTGAAGCATTAACAGATGGTCAAGTTTCTCCTCACGATGTATTAAAAATCTTAGGTGAAAAAGCTTTACATTACTTCATTGTTTCTGAAGTACAGCAAGTATATAGATCTCAAGGGGTTAATATTGCTGATAAACATATTGAGGTTATCTTATCTCAAATGTTAAGACAAGTTTCTATTCTTGATGGTGGAGATACAAAATTCATCGTTGGAGATATGGTTTCTAAGAAAAGATTTATGATCGAAAATGAAAGAATTATGAAATTAGGTGGAGAGCCTGCTATTGCTGAACCTTTATTATTAGGTATTACTAGAGCTGCTGTAACATCAGATTCTATTATTTCTGCTGCATCATTCCAAGAAACTACTAAAGTTTTAACAGAAGCTGCAATAAGTGCTAAAATGGATATGTTAGAAGACTTAAAAGAAAACGTTGTAATTGGTAGAACAATTCCTGTAGGAACTGGTCTATACAAAGATCAAAAAATTAAGTTCTCTTATCCTGAAGACCAAGAGTAAAACAAAGCCTTTGGGCTTTGTTTAATCTTTTAAAATGGATTTACTTTCACTATTTTTTTTATTTGTTGCTATAGAGATATTTGAATCTAATTGGCAAAAATCTGACACACTACATGGGGTTATTTTAAATAACTATAAAATCTACTCAAAATCAATATTTTTGTTTTTTGTTTTACATGCAAGTTTTTATTACACTATTTTTTTATCAATATATTTAAATAACTTCTCTTTTTGGATGAGTTCTATATTTATAGTAAAATTTTTAGATATAGCTTTTAAATTAAGTATGATGAAAAAACTATCTAATGGTATGGATATAAAATACATAATGCCTATGAATATAAAAATGACAATGGTTTTTAGATATTTTAATGTTATAATATACCCACTAACTTTTCTATTTGCAATAGAAATATTTTTATAAAAAGGAATTTAATGCAGTATTTAGTTATTGTTTATGATTATGAAAATTCTCTTGATAAGAGAATGGAAGCAAGACCTGCTCATGTTGAAGCTACTCAAGAATTAATGGCACAGGGTAAAATTATCTCTGCTGTTGCTTTAATTGAAAATGAAAAAATGGTTGGATCATCTGTTGTTACTAACTTTGACTCAGAAGAAGAGTTTGATAAATGGTTAGAGAATGAACCTTATAATGTAAGTAAAGTTTGGGATATGGAAAATATTCAAATTGTATCTTGTAAAGCTATGCCTAAAAAGTAAAGAATATTTCTTTACTTTTTTCTAACTACTCTCTATATACTTAAAATACACAATTATTTCACAGCTTTAAACTATACTAAAAAAGTAAACATCAAGTAACATTTTAATATTATGTAAATTATTATTTGTTATGAATATTTAAATAAGGAACTCCATGAAAAAAACTCTTTTATCTCTAACATCAGCAGTGATCGTACTAACTTTAACAGCGTGTTCATCTAAAGAAGACATATATAAACCAAATACTATTGAAGGTCAATGTACAATTCAATCTGAAGTAGCTCCTATGTGGGTATGTGGTGGATATGATGATCCATTAAAATATACAGCAGTAGGATCTGCACCATATTCTAAATTAGGACAAAATTTCACTAGAAGTGAAGCAATGTTAAATGCAAGAACAAACCTTGTAAATCAAATTAAATTAGATATTAAAACAAAAGCTGAGTCATATATGAGATCAACTGGATTAAATGAAAATGAAATGGTTGAAAAAGTAGTTACTCAAGTTTCAAAACAAACTACAAATATGACTATAAATGATTCAAAACAAATTAGTTATTGGCAAAGTGCAAAAGATAAAACTATATATTTATTAGTAGCAATTAGTAAAGACTCTACAAACAAAACTATTGATATGAATGTAAAAGATATAGTTGATAATGAAATCCAAATTAGGAATTCAGAAGACGCTTTAAATAATATGAATTAGGTTTTATTTTGAAAAATATCTTAGTTTTAATTTTTGTTTGTACTTTTTTTATTGCTTGTAGTAGTAAAGAAGTAAAAACAATTAATCATAATAGCCAACAGGAAAATGCAAAGGATGCATTAAAAGATTTATGAAAAATATTTTTATAGGAATTCTATTTATTTTCATTTTCGCTGGCTGTGCTCAAAAAGTCACCGTTACTTCAATTGAGCCTGCTTTAATAGAAAGGGCAAGTGAAGTAAAAAAACTGTCTGTTTTAAACTTTTCAAAAGATAACATAGGTTTTGCAAGTAAACTTGAAACCCAACTATCTAAAAAACAATTCTTTGGAGAATCATATTTTACTGTTTTAAATAGAAGCGAAATTGATACTATTTTAGAAGAGCAAAGATTGCAATATTCAGGTTTAGTGGATAAGAACACTAGTGTCAAAATTGGTAAGATATTAGGTGTTCAAGGTATAGTTTCAGGGGAAATATCAGATGCTAGTGTTAATAAAAGTTATTATAGAAGTCCGCGAACTAGATGCTTAGATAAAAAGTGTAAAGAGTATAGAGTGTACTATGTATCATGTACTAAAGCTAATTACAATTTAACTATAAGTTTAAAACTTACAGATGTACAGTATGGTGATATTATTTACGCCGATACAATTTCAAAAAATACAGCCTATTCCCATTGTCAAGACAGATCAGGTGGATTACCTACTTTTGGATATGTAATGGATAAAATGAGTGATAATGTAGTTATTGGTTTTGTATCTAAGCTTTCTCCAAATAAAAGAGTTATGGAAATAGAACTGCTTGATGATCCTGAAATAGATTATAGTGATGAGCAAGAAGAGATTCTTGAGTATTCACTTGAATATATACAAAATGAAAGATTAGATAAAGCAGAAGAATTATTAGCAAAACTTTTAACTTCTACTAATGATAAATGCTATGTGGCAGCTTATAATTTAGGATTAATAAAAGAGGCTCAAGGTGAATATAAACTTGCAAAACAACTTTATGATTTAGCTGATGATTTGGTATTAAAACCAAATAAAGTTTTAGATAGATCAATTATTAGAATAAATAAACAGATTAAAAATAAACAATTAGTTGATGAACAGTTAGGTAATTAGCATGAATAAACATGGTAGAAATTTATTTTTAACAATAATTATTAGTATGTTAATAGCTTTATTTTTTAGTGGTTGTACAAACTCTAAAAAAGAAGTGACTAAAAATTTTGAATTCCCTTCATGGTATTTAAACCCAATGGTAAATGATGATGTATATCTTTATGGAATAGGTGAGGGTGTTAATCTAGATGAAGCCAAGCAAAATGCTTTAGTGTCTTTATCTTCTTCATTAATGATTACTATTGAATCTAAATCTTCTTTAAAAAAAGAGTC
>JBDNBT010000094.1:0-3038 GCA_039767755.1 Sulfurovum sp. | reverse complement strand
ATGACTGTTGAAGAAGCTATTAAAGCTTGTGATGCATCAATTGAATTAGTTGAATACGTTAGATTTGAACTTGGTGAAGGTATCGAGAAAAAAGAAGAAGATTTCGCAGCAGAAGTTGCGGCTCAAATGGGTCAATAATCTTTTTTAAGAAAATATAAAATGAAAGTGAAGTAATGGGTGAAACAATAATTAAAAATTCGCCCACTACTGAGCATTCATTGATTACGTGTAAAAACATCTCTCAAAGTTTCGATTACGAACTTTTCAACAATATAAACATTGAAATCTTTAAACAACAATCTATTAGTATTATTGGTGCTAGTGGTAGTGGAAAGTCTACATTTTTAAACATATTATCTTCATTATTAAAGCCTATGGAAGGTCAAATAGTTTTTAATAATAAAGACTTATATTCTCTTAGTCAAAAAAAGCTTTTAGAAGTTAGAAGAAATGATTTTGGAATTATATTTCAAGCTCACTATTTATTTAGGGGATTCACTGCTTTAGAAAATTTAAGTATTGCCCACTTATTAAGTGATGAAGAGATTGATATGGAACTTTTAAAAGAGTTAAATATTGATCATATTATCAATCAAGGTGTTGGTGAATTAAGTGGTGGGCAACAACAAAGATTGTCTATTGCTAGAGTTTTAACAAAAAAACCAAAGATCATTTTTGCAGATGAACCAACTGGAAATCTTGATAAAGATACTGCTAAGATAGTAATGGATACACTTTTTAAATATATAAAAAACAATAACGCGGCATTGGTTTTGGTTACCCATGAAAATGACTTAGCTTTCTCATGTGACAAAGTATATAAGCTAGAGCAGTTGCAGTTACAGGAGTTAAAATGAAGCTTCTATTAGTTTGTGATACAAATATAATAAAAGATATATTTACATTAATTTGTAAAAAATTAAACATAGAATTGATTATTCAAGAAAACATGGCCCTAACAAAGCAAGACTATGATTTTATAGTAATTGATCAAAGTTTTATTGATGATAAATTTAATACTTTAAAACAACATTCTAAAAGACTAGGGGCAATATCAAGTGAAGAGTTACCATTTGATAAAGCGAGAGATTTTTTAATTCCTAGGCCATTTTTACCTACAAAGTTAGAGTTCATTTTAAAAGATGAAATTGAAGAAATCAAAAAGGTAATAACTAGAAAATCTGATGAAGAATTAGAAGATACTGAAGTTACTATTCCTGTTGGGGATTATTTGGAAACTTTAGTTGACGATGTTTATAATAAAACTGAAGAAGAAAATGATGAAAGTATGGTAACTTTTGATTCTTTAAATGAAGGTGGTGTCCTAGATAGAGATGAGTTGTCAAAAATCAACTCTATACTATCTAATAATAAAGATGTAATTAAAGAGATCGATCTAAAAGAGATCTCTGATATTATAGATGATGCATTAAATGAAATAAAAGAATTTGAGTTTGATTTCTTAAGTGATACAAAATATGAGATTATCCTTACAGAGTATAAAGTTGAAGAATTAAAACCGCTTTTATCTAAGTTAAACCAAAATATAATTGATAAACTTATGAAAGGTGAAGTAATTGACATTACTTTAAAACTGAAGAAGGATTAGTATGGATTTCCAAAAAGGTGCAATTTTAATACTTTCTGGTCCAAGTGGTTGTGGAAAATCAACTTTATTAAAAGAAGTATATAAATATATTGATGATTATTATTTTTCAATTTCAACTACTACTAGAAATCCTAGGGTTGGAGAAACCCATGGGGTGGATTATTTTTTCACTTCAAAAGAAGAGTTTGAAAAAGGTATCACTGAGGGTGAGTTTTTAGAGTATGCAAAAGTTCATGATAATTATTATGGTACGTCTTTAAAACCTATTAATGAAGCTCTTAATGAAGGTAAACTTGTAATCTTTGATATAGATGTTCAGGGTCATGAAATAGTAAGAAATAAACTAGATGATATTGTTACTTCTGTGTTTATTACAACACCTTCTTTAAACGTATTAGATGACAGATTAAAAACAAGAGCTACTGATGATCTTGATGTAATTGAAAAAAGATTACAAAATGCTAAAATTGAAATAAATAGCATAGATAAATACGATTATTTTTTAGTAAATGATGACTTGGTTGATGCATCAAAAAAGCTTGTTAGTATTGCAAATATTACAAGAATAAATGCTTCATTGTTTGATAAGGATAAACTAGTTAAAAACTGGTTAAGTTAAATCTTAATAAGAAACTAATCTATAGTTTCATATGGACTTGGTTCATTAAAATAATAACCTTGACAATAGTCCGTACCAATTTCTTTTATTTTTTCATAAATTTCTTCATCAGCTACAAATTCTGCAATTGTAGTTAATCCTATTTTCTGTGAGAAGTTATTTATAGTTGAAACAATTATTTCTAGTTCAGATGATTGATTAATTTCTTTTACTAATGAACCATCTATCTTAACAAAATCAACATCTAAAATTGTAAGTAAGTTAAAGTTAGAATAACCACTACCAAAGTCATCTATCCCAACTTTACAACCATAGCTTTTAATTTTCTTTATGAAGTTTTTAACTAAATTAATATCATCAATACCTTCTGATTCTAATATTTCAAATTCTAAATTATGAGTATAGTCTTTGTGTTTATCTAACGTATCAAAGATATATTTCTTTGTATCTTCATTTGAAATATCTTCAAAAGAAATATTTATAGATACTTTCTTATCTTTATTAATTATAAGTTCAAGTGAGTCTTTTAATATTATTCTAATAATATTTGCATAGTATTTTGTAGATTTTGCAACATCAAGAAATTTGTATGGTGGTACTAATTTACTATCTGGTTTCACGTACCTTATTAGGGCTTCATACTTGTATACTTTTTTTGTTTTTGTATCAACTATAGCTTGAAAATAAGCTTTAAATAAATCTTCTTTGAAACCTTCTTTTAAAATCTTTATCCATTTTAAATTATCTTCATATGATTTTCTCATGTCAAGTGAGTCATCATAAATCAGTACTCTTTTTTTCTTGACTCTT
>JBDNBT010000093.1:0-42310 GCA_039767755.1 Sulfurovum sp. | reverse complement strand
TTTAAATGATAGAGGTTTAATTTGTACAATCAGAGAATCAAAAGGTTTAGATATCAGTGCTGCGTGTGGACAACTTAAAGAGAAAGAGGCTACAAGTGCTTGAGAACGCTTTATACACTTTTATATTAGTGGTAGTAATAGTATCAGGGGTTAGTTTTTATATCTTAAATAAAAGAGATGACTAATCTTATTTAATAAAATCAAATTAAAATATATAAAATAAAGGAAGAAAATTAATGGCAGTTACAAGATTTGCACCGAGTCCAACAGGATATTTACATATTGGAGGACTTAGAACTGCGCTTTATAGTTATTTATGGGCTAAAAAAACAGGTGGTGAGTTTAAACTAAGAATTGAAGACACAGATACTCAAAGAAACAATGAAGATGCTGTAAAAGCTATCTTAGAAGCTTTTGAGTGGGTTGGTATGCCAAGTGACTGTGAGATAGAATATCAATCAAAAAGAACTGATATTTACAAAAAGTATATCGCTCAATTATTAGAAGAGGGTAAAGCTTATAAGTGCTACATGAGCAGAGAAGAACTTGATGCTTTAAGAGCTAAGCAAGAAGCTGCTAAACAAAACCCTAGATATGATGGTACATGGAGACCTGAAGAGGGAAAACAATTACCAGCTATTCCTGAAGGAATTGAACCTGTTATAAGAATAAAAGCTCCTTTAGATGGTGCTATTAAGTTTGAAGATGGTGTAAAAGGTAATATGAAATTTGAAGCTACTCAAGTGGATGATTTTGTTATTGCTCGTGCAAATGGTATGCCTATATATAATTTTGTTGTTGCTATTGATGATCATTTAATGGGAATGACTGATGTATTAAGAGGTGATGACCATTTATCTAATACTCCTAAGCAAATAGTGATTTATAATGCTTTAGGTTTTGATGTACCAAAGTTTTACCATATGCCTATGATTAATAATCCCCAAGGTAAAAAACTATCTAAAAGAGATGGTGCTATGGATGTAATGCAATATAAGAAAGATGGTTACCTACCAGAAGCATTATTAAACTTTTTAGTAAGATTAGGTTGGTCAAATGGTGATCAAGAGATTTTTTCACTTGATGAAATGTTAGAATTATTTGATCCTAATAATATTAATAAATCAGCATCAGCTTATAATGCTGAGAAACTATTATGGTTAAACGCTCACTACATTAAAAATGTATCAAATGATAGACTAGCAAATGAGTTAAAAGAGTTTGATTGCATTATTGATGGTCATGATAAAAAAGAGATGCTTTTAGACTTATGTAAAGAAAGAGCTCAAACTATTATAGAACTAAAAGATGCTATTTCAAATATTTTAGAAGTACCAACTCAATATGAAGCAAAAGGTTCTAAGAAATTTGTTAAAGAAGATACAGCTTCAATGCTTGAAAACTATTTAGCTGTTCTTGAAGAAAATAAAGACACATTACATTTAGCACCTGATTATGAAGCAGTGACTAAACCATTTATTGAAGAAAATGGTTTAAAATTCCCTCAATTATTCCAACCAATTAGAATAGCACTTACAGGTGGTACTCAAGCACCTTCTGTATATGATATTGAAGCAGTTTTAGGTTTAGACGAGGTTAAATCTAGAATTAAAACAGCAATTAATGCTAATTTTGGAAAAGAAGCATAATTTAAAACTTTAGCTACAAAGCTACAAAAGGCCTTATATGGATATGAGAATTACACTAAGAAAAGCTATTCAAAGTGCATTGATTATCTTAAAACTTGTAATTCCTATCTATATAATAGCCGACATACTGTACTTTTATAATACTCTATCCTATGTATCTTTTTTAGTTGAACCAATAACTTCTTTAATAGGACTACCACCTGAAACTGCTTTAGCAATTATTAGTGGTATGTTTTTAAACCTTTATGCAGCTGTAGCATTTGCAGCACCTTTAGATATGAGTATACATCAATGGAGTATACTAGCTGTGTTTTTAGGTGTGTGCCACGCACTCGTAGTAGAAAGTGTTATTATGAAAAAAATTGGAATACCAAATATCTATTCATATTCTTTGCGTGTAGCAGTAGGTTTATTCTTAGGTTATTTAACTTATAAGATACCATCTTCATGGTTTGAAGCTAGTCTAAGTGATCAAGTATTTAAGAAAGTAACCCATGATAATTTTAGTGATATGATATATAATTCTATTACGAGTGCAGTTACTTTAAGTGTACAAATCATTATCTTAATCTTAATACTTATATTTATAATGGACTACATAAAAACAAGAAAGTTTGTAATAAATTCTAAAAAAAATGTTTCAAAAAACTTTTCTATAGTTACTGGAGTTTTCTTAGGAATTACCTATGGAGCAGGTATTCTGATAGATGAAGCTAGATCAGGAAATATTAGTAAAGACGACTTATTTTATATTGGTACATTTCTTATGATATGCCATGCAATCATAGAAGATACTCTTTTATTTGTAATATTTGGGGCAGATTTTACTATGGTTATACTAATAAGAACACTTGCAGCAATAATAATTTCTTGGATTGCTCTAAAGATTTATAAGAAGTTATACACTATTTAATTCAAATACTTTTCAAATTATATATTTATTTTAGTTATTAAATTATTATTAATCTACTATTAACCTTAAGATATCATAATTGATATAACACAATGTAAAGGAGATATAATGAAAGCTATGGTTAAGATTTTCATGTCGTTAATATTTATTTTTGGACTAGCAAATGCAACAGAATATAAATTTGATAAAGGTCATTCAAATGTAGAGTTTTCAGTAAAACATTTAATGATAACTAATGTTAAGGGTCAATTCAAAGATTTTGACATTAAATTAGATTTTGATGAAAGAACGAAAACTATAAATAGTTTCGAAGGTACAGCAAAAGTATATTCAATAGATACAGGTATTGTTAAAAGAGATAATCACTTAAAAAGTGATGACTTTTTTGATGAAGCAAATCATCCAGAAATGTTATTTACAATGACTTCATACAAAGCAAATGGAGATGAAGGTGAAATTACTGGTAATTTAACTATAAGAGGTACAACTAAACAAGTTGTATTTGAAGTTGAAGATATTGCAACTGTAATAGATTTCCAAAATAATACAAGAGTTGGTTTTACAATGGAAGGTAAAATCAATAGAATGGATTATGGATTAACATGGAATAAAGTACTTGAAACAGGCGGTATAGCTGTTAGTGAAACTGTTAAAATTACAGTAGATGTACAAGCAATTCTAGAAAATAAATAGAATTAAATATAAAAAAAGGATATAAAATGGCAAAGAAAATTACATTAGCGGGAATTATGTTAGGTGCAGCTTTAACAGCTGGTAGTGCGTTTGCAGGAAGTACAGGTTCTTGTGGAGCTGGTAAATGTGGTGCTTCTGAAAAGAAAACTGAAAAAGCTGGTTGTGGTGCTGGTAAATGTGGTTCTGATATGAAAGCAAAAGCAGCTGGTTCTTGTGGAGCTGGTAAATGTGGCTCTGAAATGAAAGACAAAGCAAAAGCTTCTTGTGGTACAGGAAAATGTGGAGCTACTGAGAAAAAAGCAACTGGTGCATGTGGCGCTGGAAAATGTGGATAATTTTTAAATGATTAACTTAAAAGGTTGCGGTTTAGGTCTTAGAAGTGAATTTCTATTAGATTTAGATGATAATTCATTTAGACCTGATTGGTGGGAAGTTACTCCAGAAAACTGGATGCACATGCCAAAGGTATTTGAAAAAGCATTTGAAGAAACTGTTTTTTCAAGACCAACTGTAGCCCACGGGTTATCTTTATCTATAGGTTCAGCCGATAAGATTAATAGAAAATTCGTAAAACAAATCAAAGAATTCTTAGATAGATATAATATAGAATTTTATTCTGAACACCTTTCTTTTTCATCATTAGATGGAAATCAAACCTATGAATTATTACCATTGCCGATGACAAAAAACATGATAAATATCATAGCTGATAGGGTAAAAGAGGTTGAGGATATAATTCAAAGAAACCTAATGCTTGAAAATGCAACATATTATTTAGTACCATACGAAGAGATGAGAGAAGTAGACTTTATAAATGAGGTAATGGAGAAATCAGGGGCTAAACTTTTATTAGATGTAAATAATGTCTTTGTAAATGCTTCAAATCATGGCTTCAAATCAAGAAGATTTATAGACCAAATAGATAAAAGTAAAATAGCTTATATGCATATGGCTGGACATTATTTTGATGAAGAGTTTGGCATGAAAATTGATTCACATGGTATGCCTATAAATAGTGGTACATGGAAGTTACTAGAATATACATTAAAACAATGTAATGCTCCTGTAATGGTAGAAAGAGATAATAACATTCCACCTTTAGATGTACTAATACAAGAGTATAAACAGCTAGAAGAGATTAAATTAAAGGTTTCAAATGGCTAGTAATAATTATGATGATACCTTTGAAAAAGATATACAAAAAAGATTTATTGATTTAGTAGAAAATCAAAAAGATAAAAAAGCTTCAAATGCCTTTGGAATTTATCAAAAGCTTGTATTTTATAGATATGAAGAAATAATAAAAAATACCTTCATAGAGTATTGTAAACTAGTCTCAGAAAAAAAGTTAAATGAGACATTATATAAGTTCATTAAAAATCCACCTAAAACTCCATTTGTTTGGCAAATAGCAAAAGATTATATGAAGTTTTTAAAAAAGAATAAATACTTTAAAAATAAAAAGTATTTACATGAGATTTTATACTTTGATTGGGTGGAATTAGAGCTCATTATGAAAGAGTATAAAGACTATGAAACAAGTATGTTTTCATGGGATAATATGTATATATTAAATGAGAATACTAGATTAAAGAAATTTAAATATGATATTATATTAGGTAATTTTAAAGAAAAAAGAGATAACTATGTCCTAATATATTATGATTTTAATGAAAATGAGGTTTTTTATAGGGAAATCAATGAATTGATTTTTTTCATATTAAAAGCATTAAAATCAAATAAGCCAATATCTCTAACACTAAAATCCATATGCAAAAAATATGATATAGATTTTAATGAAGCAGTAGAAGTTTTAGATTCAACTTTTCATGAGTTAGTTAATCTAAAAGTACTAGTTAAAGTATAGATTGCTTACAAACTTTTCTAACTAAACTATTTGTATAAAAATATGCAAATATAGCAGCACTATAAATCATAACAAGTATTCCAACCCATAAGTATAAAAACTCAACTTCAAATATAATAACAAGTACATAAGCTACAATTAGTTTAGCGATTAATTGTCTGTATAAAGCTATAAAAATAATCATTTTAGGTTTCTTTATACCTTGAAGTGTCGATACACAAATAAACAAGGTTATATAAGCATAAAAGATAAATATCTCTACAACTAAGTAGTCATATCCATAGGATACAACAGTTGGATTTGAGTCAAACAGCGAAATTATAAACTGTCCAAATAAAAGTAAAAATACTATACCAAATGTTGATATATAAAAACCGTATTTTAAAGCAACTTTTAAAGTCTCAATTACCCTATCATATTTTTTAGCACCAAAGTTATTTGATACCAAAGTTAATACAGCTGTATTAAGTCCTAAAGCAGGTAAAAGCATAAGTTGTTCAACTCTATACCCAATACCATAACCAGCTACAGCTTCCATACTATATAAAGTTACAAAATATGTAAGTATAATTGATCCAAAAGCCATAATAAGCATATTTAATGATGCTGGAATACCTTGAGATAGAAATTGTTTATACACTCTCAAATCAGGTAAGAAATAGGCTAAAGTAAAGCTATCAATCATCTTTAAAGCTAATACTTTTCTTAACATGTAAAGCATAGTTAATATTTGAATTAAAACCGTTGCTATTGCTATACCTTGAAGTCCAAAAGCAGGTATAAATAAAAATCCATACATAAAAACAGGATTTAATATTAAGTTTGCAAAGAAACCGAAAATTAAAGTGTTTCTAAATGTTTTTGTATCACCCGATGCAACTAGTATAGAGTTTAAAGCATAGTTAGCCATAAAAAAGGCAGTACCAAATAATATGGGAGTTATGTAGGTCATAGCATCATCTAAATAACTTTCTTTAGCACCTAAAAGTATAAATAAAGAGGGACTTAAATAATATCCTATAATTCCCAAAACAAATCCTAATAAAGGAAGGAAAAATAAACCTTTTTGAGCATATAAACTAGCTAGGTTATATCTTGCTTTCCCCATATAGTTCCCTAAAATGGCTGTTATAGCTGAAGAAAAACCATAACCAATTCCTATTATTAGGAAAAAAATCATAAAAGATAGTGATAAAGCAGCGATTGCTTGAGTTGAAATTAATCCTGCATAAAACGTATCTACTACATTATATAAAGTATTAAAAATCATTCCAGTACTAGCTGGAATTGCTAATTGTTTTAATAAAGTTGGTATATCTTCATTTAATAATTTATTGTCTTTTGTCATGGAGAGATTATATCTAAAATAAAATTGTTTATACTAGATAATATGTTAGTTTAAGGGGTTAATATAGACTTAGAAAAGAAGAATTAATCTTCTATTCTAATCATTGCAGGTTTACAAGTTACTACACCTGTTTGTTCGATTTGTTCTAAAGCTTCAACTATGTCTTTTTCTAAACAAGTATGAGTAGAAAGTAATAAATGAGCATTATCTTTATCAAGTGGTTTTTGAATCATTTTTTCAATAGATATATTCTTGTCACCTAATGTTTTTGCGATTTTTGCTAAAATTCCAACTTTATCTGCTACTTTTAATCTAATGTAATATTTTGTTTGAATTTCATCTTTTGACATTAGTTGAAGGTTTTCTGTATTAACAGATTCAAACCCTAACATAGGTGAACCTTTACCACGTCTTGCAATATCAACGATATTTGCAATTACAGCACTTGCCGTTGCATCACCACCTGCACCAGGTCCGTAATACATAGTTTCACCAACTTTATCACCTATTACAGAAACACCATTCATAACGCCATCAACTTTAGCAATCATTTCTGTATTTGGAATAAGTGCTGGATGTACTCTTAATTCAACTTTATTATCTATTTTTTTAGCAATAGTTAATAATTTTATAGAATAGTTAAACTCATTTGCAAATTCAATATCTTCAGGACTAATATTTTGAATACCTTCTATTAAAATATCTTCAGGTTTAGCATCAATATCATAGGCAATAGATCCTAAGATTAGAAGTTTATGAGCAGCATCAAATCCACCAACATCAAAAGTTGGATCAGCTTCTGCGTAACCTAGTTTTTGTGATTCATCTAAAATAGTGTCATAATCAACACCTTCATTAATCATTTTTGTAAGCATATAATTACAAGTACCATTCATAATACCTCTAATTGACTCAATATGATTTGCTGTTAAACCATCTCTTAATGCGTTGATAATTGGAATTCCACCAGCAACTGCTGCTTCATATTCAAAAGCAGTATCACCAGCTATTTCTTGAAGTTCATATCTGTGATATGCAAGTAAAGCTTTGTTTGCAGTAACTACTGCTTTACCTTTTTGTAATGCTTTTTTTACTATTTCATAGGGCTTTTCAACGCCACCCATTAGTTCAACTACAATATCAATTGAGTCGTCATTTAATACTTCATCAATATTATCTGTTAATTTGATAGATACGTTTCTATCTTTGTTTAAGTTTGAAACTACTCCAAGTACAGGTTCAATTTCAATACCAGCACGTGCTGTAATAATATCTTTGTTATCTTTTAAAATATTTGCAACGCTAGCTCCAACTGTACCTACACCAATAATTCCTACTTTTAACATTTTATTTCCCTTTAAATCTTATAAATTTTTTAAATAATGCTTTATATTTCTAGCTGCTTGTCTAATTCTTTTTTCATTTTCAATTAGTGCAATTCTTACGTAATCATCACCATAATTACCAAATCCAATACCAGGACTCACAGCTACTTTTGCTTCTGTTAATAATTGTTTTGAAAATTCCATACTACCTAGATGTCTAGCTTTTTCAGGTATTTTTGCCCAAATAAACATTGAGGCATTTGGACAGTTCATTTCCCAGCCTGCATCTGCAAATGCTTCAATCATAACATCTCTTCTGTATCTATATTTTTCAATATGCTCATCAACACAATCTTGTGGACCATCTAAAGCTACAGTTGCAGCAACTTGAATTGGAGTAAACATTCCATAATCTAGCCATGACTTGATTCTTTTTAATGCACCAACAAGTTTTTCATTTCCTGTAATAAATCCTACTCTCCATCCAGCCATATTATATGACTTTGATAAAGTAAATGACTCAACAGCAACGTCAAGTGCACCTTTAGCTTGGAATATTGAAGGTGTTTTATATCCATCAAAAGTAATATCAGCGTATGCTATATCTGAGATAATATAAAATCTTTCAGATTTAGCCATATCAACTAACCTTTGATAGAACTTAGGTGTAACAGTTGCACATGATGGGTTATGAGGAAAGTTTACTACTACATATTTTACTCTTGGAATTGATTCATCAATAGTTTTTTGAAGTCTTTCTAAAAATAAATCTTCATTTACTTTATACTCATCATCAAACTCTAACTCAAATTTATGAATTGCTCCACCATTTAACATAAAGGCATAAGAGTGAATAGGATATGTTGGATCTGGTACAACAGCCACATCTCCAACATTCACAATAGCTTGAACTAAGTGAACATATCCTTCTTTAGATCCCATTGTTGCACATGTGTGTTTATCAGGATCTAAATTGTCAACACCATACTTTCTTTTGTACCAATTACAAATGGCAAGTCTTAGTTTATAAATACCAGCACTTGCACTGTAACCATGATTTTTAGGTTTTGCAGCAGCTTCTATTAGCTTATCTGTAATATGCTGTGGCGCTGGTCCATCTGGATTTCCCATTGAGAAATCTATTATATCTTCGCCTCTTCTTCTAGCTTCCATTTTTATGTTATTTACTTCTGCAAAAACATAATTGGGAAGTCTTTTCATTCTTTCAAACTCAATTTCTGGAAACACGCATTACTCCTTAGTTACTTTAATCCCTTTTTTCATATTAGAAAGGGAATATAAATCATCTATTTTTATATATCTTGTATTTTGGGGTACCTTTACCCTTAAAAATCTTGTAAAATTATCTTTCTTATAAAGCTTCAATACATTTAGTTCCTCGTCATAAAACACGACACTTGGTCGCCATGAGTTACCTCTATATGAATAAACCTTTATAATATTTGCCTTTGATATTTTTAAAAAATACTCTTTTAGAGGCTTTTTAAATATCATCTCTTCACTAGATACAAAATCAAATGGTTTGTAAACATCACTTGTAAATGTATCAATAAGGATTGTCCAGTTATTTCCCTCTTTTTTAATATCTCTAATCTTACAAAAATGCTTTATAAGATTTTCAGATAGTAAAAGAGGGTTGATGGCGGCTGTTGTATTTAGTTCAAAATCCCAAAGTAAGTTGTTTTCTTCTTTTTGGATATTTAAAGTTCTGTAATCAAAATGACCTTGAGATTTTAATATATCTTTTAATAAGTTTAGGGATTTTTTAGGGTTATGATTAAAAATAAATCTATAGTTTAAAGATGTTTGACCTTCAAGTTTTATGTCTAAAAGGTCATTTTTTTCTAAAGTCTCAATAAGTTTTTTATAGCTTAAGTTTCCAGCATAATCATAGTATCTATCTTGATTTTCAAAAAGATATTGAATTAAACTTTCGTTTAAAGCAAAGTCTGTTTCTCCGATAAGTTGTTTTACTTTATCGTTTATATTTGCATTTGAAAGTGTTAAAAAAACAATGAAAAATGAGACTAAAAACTTAATCATTTTAGATTATTTACCTTTTTAAAGTATAAATTAAAATACCTGCAGCTACTGAAACATTTAACGAATCAAATTCATGTTCCATACCAATTGAAACTTTTAAATCCATCTTTTTAAGAACTTTTGGATGAATACCATCACCTTCACTTCCTAAAAATAATGCGACTTTATCTTCTTTTTCTATTTTTCCATATTTTTTTAAATCAATACCATCCATAGATGCTCCAATTAAAGTGAAACCATTTTGAGATAGCTCATTTGCTAAATCTACAGTTTTTGGAAAAATTGTAAAAGGCATATCAAGCATAGCACCTGAGCTAGTTCTTAGAATACCTTGATTATTTAATGTCTTAACATTTGCAGCAACAACAGCTTCAATTCCTAATGAATAAGCTGTTCTAATAATTGCTCCAATATTTCCAACGTCTGTTAGTCCATCTAAAACTAGGATATTATTCATATCTTTTATGTCTTTGATTGGAGTATAAGAATATTCGCTTAACTTTAAAAAGAAACCTTGATGATTTCCTCCTTTTGCTAATGCTTGAGCTTTCATATTGTCAAGCTTTACAACTTTCTTACCAAGTTTAAGAAATTTTGAAAAAAGTTTAGGTTCTATTTCTTTTGAGAACATTACTTCTTCAATCAGTGATGGATGTTTATCTAGTACGTAAAGTACATTTTGTTTTCCGTATATTATCATTAGGATAGTTTATCTAAAATATCTTGATAAAGCTCTTTAACTAGTTTATTCTTGTATTGTCCAGATAAATTTGTTAGGGTCAAAACCTAGTGGCGGTAGTTTTTTTAAAAGTGTATTTTTAACGTTATCGTTTATTGTTTTAGTTCTTGATAGAATCCATAAGTATTCTCTATCGGGACTTCCAACTAATGCATAAGAGTAATCGCTTGCAAGATCAATTATGTAATAATCACCATAAAACGGTCTAAAAAAACTAACTTTTAGTTTGGAATTAGACTGATCGGTTGCATAAGCAATTCCCTCTGCTTGTGACTGTTTATTTGTATCGATTTTCGTACATCTGTTGATGACCTTGAGATCACCATCAGTTTGTAATTTATAAGTGGCTGTAACATTTTTACAGCCCTTTTCAAAAAAGTGTTCAAATCTAGCAATTTCATACCAAGTACCTTGGTATTTTTGAATATCAACTTTTTGTACAGTTTCCAATGTCGGATGCTTTGAACTACATCCTATAAAAAATAATGATAACAAAAGTACAAAAATATTTTTTTTCATATATTAATCCTAAATCTGTGCATATTATATGAAGTTTTTTATTTGTTTTGTAGTGTTTTATGTAAGGTTTATAAAGAAGTTTAGTCTTCTGAAAGTTCTTGATAGATATCTTTTACTGTTCTACCTGTAAGTTTTGACAATAACTTTGCTTTTACTTTAGGCTGTAACTTTAAATCTTGAATATCTTCAATAGTTAGGTTCTCACCATCTGTAATTGATGGCTCTAATATAACTACCCATTCACCTCTAATATTTTCACTTTTAAATTTCTCGTATAGATTACTTGAAGTATCTTTAAAAGTGTTTTGGTGTAGTTTTGTTAATTCTTTTGCTAAAAATATAGTTTTATTGGGAGCTAATGAATTTAACTCTTCTAATAGTTTTAAAAGTCTGTGTGGTGATTCATATAAAATAACTAATTTATCTTCATTTAGTGCTTTTTGAAGTTTAGTAGTTCTATCTTTTCCTTTATGTGCTAAAAAGCCGTAAAAAGTGAATTCTGTATGTGCAAAACCACTTAAGGCATAAGCTGTTAAAACTGCATTTGCTCCAGGTAAAACATCATAAGGCACTTGATTTTCAATACAATATTGTACTAAAGTTGCTCCAGGATCACTTACGCAAGGCATACCAGCGTCACTTACATAAACTATATTTCTAGTAAAAGTTTCAGGTGTAAAAGTTTTAATAACTTGATTTTCATTATGAGAATGTAAAGATTTAAATTCAGTACATGGGAAAGTTATGTTTAATTTTTCACTTAAAAGTGATAGAAGTTTTTTTGTGACTCTTGTATCTTCACAAAAAATTAATTCCGCACTTTGAAGAACCTGGATACTTCTGTAAGAAATATCCTCAAGGTTTCCAATAGGTGTCGGAACTAAATAAAGCATATTAATTAAACTTACTTGTTTAATTGATATTTAGCTTTGAATTTCTCTACTCTACCAGCAGCATCAACAATTTTTTGCTCACCAGTAAAGAAAGGGTGACAAGCTGAACAGATGTCAATTCTCATAGATTCAACATTTGATTTAGTTTCAAATGCGTTACCACAAGCACAAGATACTGCACAAACTTTGTAATCTGGGTGTATTTCTTTTTTCACGCCATTTCCTTTGTTAAAATTAATGTCTAACAAAAGGTCAAATCTTTCTTGCCCTTTATTAAACTCTTTTAGGACGGGGATTATAGCGAAAAATACTTAAGTATTTCTGAATTTAAGTTACCTATAATGTCTGAAGTTTTTTGAGTATTTGAAAATTGACCTTTATTAAATGTATTTTGTCTTTTTGCTAGTTTCATAGTGTTTAACACTATTTTTTCTTCAAGTTCTTTTTTGTCTATTTTTGAGTCTAAATACTGTAAAGTTTCCACAATTCCTATAGATCCCATACAGTTTGGTTTTCTTGTGTATTTGTTTTCTAAATATATTACTTCATCTATTATTCCATCATTCATCATAATATTTGTTCTTAGGGCTACTCTTTTTCGTAATTCTTCTTTATCCCATAAAATTTCAAATATCTTTAAATCAGGACACAAGGGTTTTTTTTCATTTTCATTAAAAAATTGTGTTGGGGTTTGATTTGTTTGTTTGTATATAGAAATTGCTTTTTCTATTCTGTATTTATCATTTTTTTCTATTTTTTCCATATAAGTTTTATCTATTGAGTATAGAAAGTTATATGTATCTTCTATTTCGTTTTCATTTAGTTTTACTTTTAAGTCAATTCCAGGGCTTAGTCCGTCAGTTAAAGCTTTTAAATAAAAACCTGTACCACCTACTATGATTATATTTTTATCATATTTCATTGCAAAGTCTTTTGTCTTTTCATAGCATTCTAAAAATTTGATTACATCAAACTCTTCATTTGGATATACTTCATCAATACCAAAATGAAGAATATCTCCCCTTTCATTTTTTGTGGGTTTAGCTGATGCTATGTTTATTTCTTTGTAAACAGATAAAGAATCAAGTGATAATATCACTGAGTTGGTTTTTTTGGCTATTTCTAAGGAGAGCCCAGTTTTTCCAGAGGCTGTGGAACCTATGATTGCTATTTGCTTCATTTAGTTTGTTTATCGCCTATAAATGGGAATAATAGTGCTGTTGGTGGTAAAAATATTAAAGCAAAAAGCCATATTTTCTTCCAAACAGGTTTGTGAAATTCTGAGTTTATAGTTCTAATAATTGCATAAATCCATATAATAATACCAATTATAATTGAAATGAACCCTGCTGCTAAAGTATTTTCCATAAGTATTCCTATTTTTAGGTTTATTCTATATGAATAAATGTTAAGTGCTTATTAGATAAAATCTTTACTATGAATAAAATAACAAAAATATTAAATGACTTTAATGAATTAGTAATGTTTAAACACTCAATATTTTCATTACCATTTATCTTTATTACTATGGTTGTAGCAGCAAATGGATGGTTTGGATTTGAGCTTTTAATAATGGGAGTATTAGCAGCTATTACAGCTAGAAACTTCGCAATGGGATTTAATAGATTTATGGATAGGGATATAGATGCTTTAAATCCAAGAACTGAAAATAGACCAAATGTAGATGGTAGATTAAGTGCTAGTCAAATATTTATTTTTACTATTTTAAACGCAATAGCTTTTATAGTGGTTGCATATTTTGTAAATGACTTAGCATTTTACTTATCTATACCTATATTATTAGTTATAGGTTCATACTCTTATTTTAAGAGATTTTCATATTTAGCTCATGTGATATTAGGTATATCTTTGGCTTTAGCTCCAATTGCAGGTGTTGTGGCTGTAAGTGAAACTATAACTTTATGGTCTGTATTGTTAAGTGTTGGGGTGATGTTTTGGGTAGCAGGGTTTGATTTGCTCTATTCTCTACAAGATATAGAAGTCGATAAAAAATTAGGACTTCATTCTATTCCTTCAAAATTTGGTGCTAAAAATACTATGAAAATTTCACAAGTATTCCATATTTTAACTGTAGGATTTTGGTTTGCTTTTGTAGTTACATCTAATAGTGGAATGTTTGCATACTTAGCTGTAGTACTTAGTGCTGTGATGCTTACTTATGAGCATTACTTAGTCAATAAAGACTTTACTAAAATAGATAAAGCCTTTTTTACAGTAAATGGATATTTAGGGATTGTATTTTTTATACTTATAGTGTTAGATAAAATATTTTATTAATCTAATTTTATGTAGAATGTCAATCTTATAACTAACGCGTCTGTGGCTCAACTGGATAGAGCTCCCGGTTTCGGCCCGGGTGGTTGTGGGTTCGAATCCTACCAGGCGTGCCATTTTTAATTTAACTAATCTCAAAATAAATTTAGATATAATCGCAAAATAATACAATCAAAATCACAAAATAGGAATATTATGTCAAAACAATTACTTCAAAAACAAGCGGACACTATTAGATTTTTAGCAGCTGATATGGTTCAAAAAGCAAACTCAGGACACCCAGGTGCACCAATGGGATTAGCTGATGTTGCTACTGTTCTTAGCAAACATCTTAACTTAAACCCTGCAAACGAAAACTGGTTAAACAGAGATAGATTAGTATTTTCTGGTGGACATGCATCAAGTTTAGTTTATTCTTTACTTCATTTATGGGGATATAATGTAACTATAAATGATATGAAAAACTTTAGACAAATACATTCTAAAACTCCAGGTCACCCTGAATATGGCCATACTCATGGTATTGAGATTACAACCGGTCCATTAGGACAAGGTATTGCAAATGCAGTTGGTTTTGCAGCTGCATCGAAATATGCTAAAAATACTTTAGGTGAAAATGTTATTAATCATAATGTATTTTGTTTATGTGGTGATGGAGATTTACAAGAAGGTATTTCTTATGAAGCATGTGCAACTGCTGGACATTTAAACTTAGATAACTTAGTTATTATTTATGATTCAAATAACATTACAATTGAAGGTGATACTTCTTTAGCATGGTCTGAAAATGTTAAGAAAAGATTCCAAGCAATTGATTTTGAAGTACTTGAAGTAGACGGACATAATTTTGATCAAATTGATAAAGCTTTAACTGAAGCTAAAGGGTGTAATAAACCAGTATTAATCATTGCTAAAACTGCCATTGCTAAAGGTAGTGCTACTATGGAAGGAAGCCATCATGCACATGGTGCTCCATTAGGTGAAGATGATATTGCTGCATCTAAGAAGAAAGCAGGATTTGATCCTGAAGAAAAGTTTTTTGTACCAGCTGATGTAAAAGGTGCGTTTGATAAGTTAATTTCAGGTTCAACAGCTGAAAATGCTTGGAATGAATCTTTAAGTGCTGAAAATAAAGCAAAAATCGAAGAATTACAAAATCCTAATTTTGATGCTATTGAGTACCCAGCTTTTGAAGCTGGATCAAGCGTAGCAACTAGAGGATCTAATCATAAAATCTTAAATGCTATTGCTAAAACTATCCCAGGATTTATTGGTGGAAGTGCTGACTTAGCTCCATCTAATAAAACAGAATTATCAGGAATGGGTGAATTTCCAGAAGGAAGAAATATCCACTTTGGTATCAAAGAACATTCTATGGCTGCAATTACAAATGCTATGAATTTATATGGTTTATATAGAGTATATTCTGCTACGTTCTTTGTATTTAGTGATTATTTAAAACCAGCTGCTAGAATTGCTGCTTTATCAAATATTCCTCAACACTTCGTATGGACACATGATTCTATTGGTGTTGGAGAAGATGGACCTACTCATCAACCTATTGAGCATTTATCTCAATTTAGAGCTTTACCTAATTTCTATACATTTAGACCAGCAGATGCTAATGAAAATGTAGATTCTTGGAAAATAGCTTTAAAAATGAAAGCACCAACTGCTTTTGTATGTTCAAGACAAAACCTTGAAGTATTAAAAGATGAAAAAGCACACGGTGAAGTTGCAAATGGTGGTTACCTTTTAAAGAAAAGAGATAACGCTACTGTTACTATTATGGCAAGTGGTTCTGAAGTTATGCTAGCTTTACAAACAGCTTGTAAACTTGAAGATGCAGGAATAAATGCAAATATTGTTTCTGTTCCTTGTTTTGATTTACTTTTAGAGCAAGATAAAGAATATATAAACACTATTATTGATCCTAATACTAAAGTATTTGCTATTGAAGCTGCTAGAGCTTTAGAGTATTACAAATACGCTGATGTTGTATATGGTATGGATTCATTTGGAGCATCTGGACCTGCAAATGAGTTATTCAAAGAGTTTGGATTTACTGTTGATACTTTAAAAGAGAAAATCACAGCTGAATTAAACTAACAACACCTACACAAATAAAGATAGATATTTTCTATCTTTATTTATCTAATTATTTACTACTTTAATCTTTAATTTTAATACTTTCTTTTATAATGTTTTCAAAAATATTTTATATAAAATAAAAAGGTAAAACTATGTCAATTGGATTTATAGGACTTGGAAACTTAGGAAAAGCTATAGCAACTAGATTATCTGAAATGGGTGAAAACCTTGTTGTATATAACAGAACAAAAAGTAAAGTTGAAAACTTAGGTTATGAAATAGTAGATTCACCAAGAGAATTAACTACAAAATGTGATGTAATCTTTTTATGTTTATTTGACTCACCTGCTGTTGAAAATATTTTATGTGCAGAAAATGGAATATTAAGTGGTGATTTAAAAGGTAAAACTATTATTGATTTAAGTACGAATCACTTTGATGATGTTATTAGGTTTCATGAACTTGTAAATAAAACAGAAGCTGAGTATTTAGAAAACCCTGTATTTGGAAGTGTAGCTCCTGCTTTAGTTGGTGCTTTAACTTTAGTTAGTTCAGGTAAAAAAGAAGTTTTTGAAAAAGTAAAACCTATTTTAGAGAAATTTGGTAAAGAGATATTTTTCTTAGAAAAACAAGGTAGTGCAACTAAAATGAAACTAATAAACAACCTTTGTCTAGGTTCTTTTATGGCTACATTAGCTGAGTGTACATCACTAGCTGAAAACTGTGATATCTCAAAAAAAAATGCCCTTGATATTTTAAATGTGGGTGGTGGTCAATCACTTGTATTAAAAGCAAAAACACAAAAACTTTTAGATGAAGATTTTAGTGCACACTTTTCAAACAACGCAATAAACAAAGACTTACATCTTTTACAAGATTTAGCTTATAGCATGAAGTTACCTTTATATAGTGCTGCTATGCCAAAAGAGTTATTTTCTAAGATGAAAAATTTAGGTGATGGTGAAGAAGATTTTTCTTCAATTTATAAATTATTTAAAAACTAAGGATTTTAAATGCCACATTTACAGTTTGAAATAAATAAAAAAGTTAGTGATGATATAAAACAAGAATTTGTAAACAAAATAAGAGAAAGCTTCTCAAAAATAATGGACACAGGAACAGACCATATAGCAATAAGTTTAAGAATATATGATAAACATAATCTTACTATTGGAAGAGCTGATCCACTTGATGATATTTGTTTAATGAATTTAGATATTAGAGAAGGTAGAGCCATTGAAAAAAGGCGAGAATTAGCTTTGGTTTATATGAATATTGTGAAAACATCATTTGAGATAGAAGAAAAAAACCAATATATAACTTTTACACAACATACAGGCGAAGATTTCCATTTGGTAGAAAAGTTTTTAGCTGATTGGGAAACAGGTGAAGATCCACTTGCATAAAAATATAATAGGAAATTAAATGACAGAAACTTTATTTGTATATGGAACACTTATGCCAAATTGTCCAAATGGTCATGTTTTAGAAGGTGTTGTAGGAAAATTTGTACCTGCAACAGTAAAAGGCTTTTTAAAAGATGCAGGTTGGAGTGCTGGTATGGGATATCCTGGAATTAGACTAGATGAAAATGGGGACACGGTACATGGTTACCTTTTTTATTCATCAAACTTAATAAATCACTGGGATTATTTAGATGAATTTGAAGGTGATGAGTTTGTAAGAGTTCCTGTAACTGTAGAAAGATATGATGAATTGGATGTCGAAACATTCATTTATGAGTTAAAATAAACAATATAGATTAGTATAAATGTATAAAAATACTAGAACATAAGTTCTAGTATTTTTATATGACTTTTGGCAATTTATTAATTGTCTTTAAAATTACCAATAATTTCTTTAGATTTTTGTAGTGCAATATCACTTGAGTCTTTGTCAAAAGTTAAAGCTACAGCCATTCTTCTTCCTTCATGTGATTCAGGTTTCCCAAATACTCTAATAATACTATCATCAGTAAAACTAGAATTGTAAACATCAATTTTAGGGTTAAAAGAATTACCTTGTGCTTTAAAAGCAGCACTAGCTCCAGCACCATAGTTAATATATCCTAATGGAAGATTTAAAATAGCTTTTAAGTGTAAAGCAAATTCGCTTTGTGATTGAGTAATCATAGTTACCATACCTGTATCATGAGGTCTTGGGCTTACTTCTGAGAAATAAACATCATCACCTTTTACAAATAATTCAACACCAAATAAACCTCTACCACCTAAACCATCTGTGATAGCTTTAGCAACTGCTTGAGATTTTTCTTTAGCAACTTCACTCATATTCATAGGTTGCCATGAGAAAATATAGTCTCCATCTTGTTGAATATGTCCAATTGGTTCACAAAATACTGTTTCAGTTTCATTTCTTGCTGTTAAAAGTGTAATTTCATAATCAAAAGTAATAAACTCTTCAACGATTAATTCACTAGCATCACCTCTAGCTTCTTTAGCTAAATTCCATGAGTTTTCAATATCATCTGAACTTTTTGCAATACTTTGACCATGTCCTGATGAACTCATTACTGGTTTAATTACACAAGGGAAACCAATTTCATTTGCAGCTTTTTTTAAACCTTCTAAAGTTGTAACAAACTTATATTTACTTGTTGGTAAACCAAGTTCAGCAGCAGCAAATTCTCTGATGTTTTTTCTGTTCATTGTTTTATTTACAGCATCAGCATTTGGAATTACATGGAAACCTTCATTTTCAGCTTTTAAAAGTGCTTCAATATTTATAGCTTCTATCTCAGGTAAAATATAATCAGGTTTTTCTCTTCTAATTACATCTAATATCTCATTTTCATTTTTCATATTAATTGTATACGCTTTATTTGCAACTAATTGTGCAGGTGCATTACTATATGAATCAACTGCAATAGTCTCAATTCCTAATCTTTGTGCTTCAATTACTACTTCTTTTCCTAATTCACCACTTCCTAAAAGCATAACTTTTATAGAATCAGATTTTAAAGGTGCTGTAAAAATCATTATAATCCTTTTGTTTTATTAAAAAATTTTGTGTCAAATCTATTTAGTCCATTACTTTGAATAACTGTATCTAGTATCTCTAAATAATTGTGTCCAATTCCAGAATATTTTAACATTGTTTGAGATAAAATTCTACCACTTAATGGCTTATTTTCTCTTCTAAGTTCAAATCTTTTGTTTTGGAACTCTTTATATGCAGCATTTCTATTTAGATTAAGCATATAGGCACTTACAGAAGCTTGTAAACTAGGGAAGATTCTAATAAAATGTTTAGCATCATCATCTCTTTGTAAGGGCATTAATCCAATATCAGGTGTATAGGTCCAATGGCCAAATATATTATTTGCTTCTTTTATAAATCTACTTTTCCCCCAGCCACTTTCAACTGCCGCTTGTGCTATTGCTTGTGAAGGAGGAACTATATCAACTTTTTTTAAAATATTACTAGTGTCATATAAGTATTTGACCTTATACTTTTTTAATATCCTTTGATATTTTTTGAAATTTGGAGATGAAAAGTTAAAGTTTAATAAGTTTTGTTTTGAAAATTCAAGTACTATTTTTCTTTCATTAAGAATAGCAATATTTTCTTTTTCTATGAGTTTATATAAGTAATCAAAAAAATACTTTTTTGCTTTAGATGTTGAAGTTATTTCATAATACTCTTTAGGTAAACCACCATTTTCTAAAGCTGGTTGACCTTTTATATGAACTTCTTTTTCTTCTTTTATTAAGTGGTTATTCCAGTTAACTGTAGCTTCACTAGCAAAGGTAATACTAAGCAGAAAACTTAGAATAATAGGGAGTTTTAATATATACATTATCTAATTAATACAGATTTGCTGTAAATACATTTTTTACAGCTCCTTTAAAATAAATTGTATTGTTTTTTAATGATAAAGTTAGTTCTTCACCACTTTTTGGATAGACAAAAGTTTTATCTTTAACTAGACTTAATTGATTAGCTCTTAAAAAACACGCACTCATTCCAGTTCCACAAGCTAAAGTTTCACCTTCAACTCCTCTTTCATAAGTTCTAACTTTTAGTACTTTTCCGTCTTTAGTATCTTCTATTTTTACATAGTTTACATTAGCGTTGTATTCATATCTCATTTTTGCACTTAAATCATGATCATAGTCATCTAAGTCATCAACGATACATACTAAATGAGGAACACCTGTATCAACCAAATACCATGTTTTACCTTCTTGGGTAAATTCTTCTTTTAAAACTTGATAAGGAGTTAATTGTGTTTCTACAACATTTTCTTCAACAGAAGATTCAATAATCCCAGCCCCTGTTAAAAAGTTCATTTTAGATGGTGCTAAACCATTTGTATAGGCATAGTGAGCACAAGCTCTTGTACCATTTCCACACATAGCAGCGTGACTACCGTCACTGTTGTAAAATAGCCATTCAAAATCTGCATCACTATTAGGAACAATTACGATTAATCCATCTGCACCTATACCTTCTGTTCTATCACATAAAGATACAGCTAAAGATGAATAATCTTTTTTAGTTAATGAATGGAAGATTACAAAGTCATTTCCACTGGCACTATATTTTTCATATGTCATTTCATTTCCTATTATATTATTAGATCCATTATTCTTTCAACTTCAGCTTGTAAGTGCTTTAGGTCTTTAGAATTGTCAATTACCATATCAGCTAATGTTTTTTTCTTCTCAATGTCCCATTGATTTGAAATTTTTAGTTCAGCTTCTTCTTGATTGATTTTATCCCTATCCATTAATCTTTTAACTTGCACCTCTTTTGGAGTGTACACCACCAAGGATCTAGGAATAGGGTAATGCATTTTTTCAAAAAATAATGGAATATCTATAAAGTAGGGTTTGTTTTGCATTTCAAACACCCTTGACTCTTTTACAATTTCATCTTTTATTAAAGGATGAAGTAAAGCTTCCAGTTTTAATTTGTTTTCTTCATTTGAAAAAATGATTTTTCCTAATTCTTTTCTTAATACTTTTCCATCTTCCACATATTTTTCTCCAAACATTACAGCTATCTTGTGGCTGTTTTCGTCTAGGAGTTTATGTGCTATTTTGTCAGCATCAATCGTTAAGAAACCATGTAATTTTAATAAGTTGCATGTTGTACTTTTACCAGTAGAAATCCCACCTGTTAAAGCAATTGCGTTTTTAAATAAATCTATACTCATAGTAAATATTCTACTAAAAGTATGATTTATTTATGATTAGAAGAAGTATTACTTATCTTTTTGCAATACCAGTTAAGTCTTTGTGCTCTGAAGCTGGGAATACAAAAGCAGCAGAATGAATTTCAGAACTGTAGTACTGTAAATCATCTAGTAAATCTGCTCTATGTAAGTTAATATCAGCTGTTGGGTGATGTCTTTTTGATGCTATAATAGATGTGTTATGTCCAAATCTATATGGCATAGCAATCCAGAATTTCTCACCAACTAATGATAAATCTGCTTTTAATTTATCAGCGTCTTTAGAATATGCAGATGTTGCAAAAGTAATTAAACCATCAACTTTTAATATTCTATTAATGTTTGCTAATAAAATCTCATCAACTTCAACGTCTGTTAAAATAATAACATCAATCTCTTTGTCATCTTTTGAATTTAAAAGTGCCACATCACCTTTTTCGATATTCGCATATGCATGCTTTTGAAGTTCTTTTTCAATATCTTCATTTATTGTACCAATAACCAAAACATTAGTTGCTTCTTGGTGTGTACATAATGGAATATGTACCATCATTTCATTAAATGCTGTTGTATCTTTCATAATAAAAAATCCTTAAAATTTATAAATAATTTGTTATAATACCAAAATTTTTTAAAATATCATTAATAAGATAAATACAATTAGAAAAAAGGTGAATAATGAGTACAGTTAGTTACAAAGATGCTGGTGTAGATATTGATGCAGGTAATCAGTTTGTTGAGAATATCAAACCTCACGTTAAGTCAACACTAATTCCAGGCGTACTTGGTGGAATAGGTTCTTTTGCAGGTGCATTTGAATTACCATCTGGATATAAAAGTCCAGTTTTACTATCAGGAACTGATGGTGTTGGTACAAAATTAAAATTAGCAATTGATTCAAAGAAATTTGATACAGTTGGAATAGATTTAGTTGCAATGTGTACAAATGACTTATTATGTAACTTTGGTGAACCATTATTTTTCTTAGATTATTATGCTACTGCTAAACTTGAAGTAGACGAAGCTACTGATGTAGTTAAAGGTATTGCTGAAGGTTGTATTCAATCTGAATGTGCATTAGTTGGTGGTGAAACTGCTGAGATGCCTGGAATGTATAAAGAGGGTGACTTTGATTTGGCTGGTTTTTGTGTTGGAATTGCAGAAAAAGATGAATTAAATAGAATTGAAAGAGTAAATGCAGGTGATATACTAATTGCTTTACCTTCATCTGGTATCCACTCAAATGGATTCTCACTAGTAAGAAAGTTACTTTTAGAAAAATTAGGAATGTCTTTAGATGATGATTTTAATGGAAGACCTTTAAAAGATGTATTATTAGAACCAACTAGAATTTATGTAAAAGAATTCAAAGCAAACAAAGATAATATAAATGCTCTAGCACATATTACAGGTGGTGGAATCACTGAGAACTTACCTAGAGTTTTACCTGATAATTTAAAAGCAATCATAAAAAGAGAGTCTGTAAGAGTATTGCCTATCTTTGAACATATGGGTAACCATGTGGACACTGAAGAAATGTATAGAACATTCAACATGGGTGTTGGAATGATACTTGTAGTAAACCCTTCAAAAGTTGATGCTGTTTTAGCTAATACAGATGGTTATGTAATCGGTGAATTAGCCGATGGTGAAAAAGGTGTAGAGTACGTATAGTACTCAAGCACTTTTTTTTCTATTTTAAATCTCATATAATTACTCTAAGCACAAAATTTCTCAAAATTAATTTTTTCTATATTTTACACAAACTTACAAGTGTTACTTTTTTACCAAAAAATATTATTTTTCTTTTTAATTACAAATTTTTACTATAAAAGATTTATTTTTTCTGATAAGATTATTTCTAATGTTAAGCACATTAATCAAGTAGTTAATTATAGTTACTAAGATACTATAAATAAGGCCATTTATATAGTATATTAATTAACTCAACTATATTTAACATTATTTAAAAGACATTAGGAGATAAAAATGAAATTTTTAAATATAAAAGTTCTATTGAGCATGTTATTAATTCTTGGAACTTTTGGATTAGCAAATGCTGCACAAGATAAACAGAAAGTTGTTTACCATATTAACTATGATAGTCCAAAGCAACAAGCTGGTGCATTGAGAAATATACAAAATCACATAAACGCAGTCGGTAGTGAAAACTTAGATATTAAAGTTGTACTACATGGAAATGGTTTAAGTCTATTATTAGATCCTGAGTCATTAGAAAATGTAAAAATGAAATATGCAAACGCAAGTGAAAAAATGCAAGTAAATATTTCAGCTTTAAAAGATCAAGGAATAGAATTTAATGTTTGTGCAAACACATTAAAAGGTAGAAATATAAGTTTTGAAGATGATTTATATGATGTAAGCAAAAGTGATATTGTACCAAGTGGTGTAGCTGAATTAGCTATTCTTCAAGGAAAAGGTTATGGTTACATCAAACCATAATAAATTATAAATATAAAACTCCCCCTCTTAAAATTAAATGGAAGAGTTATTTCTCTTCCATTTCTATAAATAAATAGTGACTTTCTTCTAAGCAATCTATTTTTATAAGCTCTTCACTTGTAATTTCACAAGCATCACCAAACTTTAATGTTTCATTGTTAAGTGTAACTTTACCTTCAATTAACACAAAATATATTTGTCTATTTTTACTTATTTCAAATGTTTGATTCTTTTTTGTTTCACAAACAAAAATATTTATATCTTGATAAATTTTAATTTTAGCATTTGTATTAGCATCTTTTGATGATACTATGTTTAGTAACTTATCTTTTCTATCTTCACGCGTAAATTTATGTGAACCATAAAGTCTTGGTAAACCATTTTGTGGTGGTAAAATCCATATTTGAAGTAGTCTTAAATCTTTTTGAAAATTAAGATTATGCTCACTGTGGGATATACCATCACCTGCACTTAAATACTGAACTTCACCTCTTTTTAGGGTTTCTTCATTTCCCATAGAGTCTTTGTGAGTTAATTCCCCATCTACAATATATGTAATAATTTCCATATTTTGGTGTGGATGGGTATTAAATCCTGAATTGCTCTTAACAATATCATCATTTAATACCCTTAAAACTCCAAAATTTATGTTTTGAGGATTTCTATATTCAGCAAATGAAAAATGAAATCTGCTTTGTAACCATCCTAAATTAGATGTACCCATATTTTGTTTTTTTAGAACTTTAATCATGGTATATTCCTTTAGCCTTTATTTGTTTGTAGTTATTTAGCTAATATTCCCTCAACTTCAACTACAATCTTAATATCCTTACCAACAGCTACACCACCAGCTTCTAATAAAGCATTATATTTTATTCCATAGTCAAATCTATTTAATTTACCTTCTAAAGTAAAACCTGTTCTTGTATTTCCCCATGGATCTTTTATAGTTGTTCCAGCTGTATCTATATCAAAAGTAACTTCTTTAGTTACTCCTCTCATAGTAAGTTTTCCGTATGCTTTATCACCTTTAACTTCATCTAAATTAAAAATAATAGTAGGGTATGTATCTGCTGCAAAAAAATCAGATTCTTTTAAGTGCTTATCTCTTTTTTCATTAGCCGTATCAATTGATTTAACTTGAACAACTCCATTTAATGAAGTTAATTTATTAGCTTTTTCATCAAAATCAAAACTTCCTTGGAAATTATTAAATGAACCTTTTACATTTGAAACCATCATGTGTTTTACTTTAAATTCAACACTTGAGTGTGATTTATCCACATTAAATGTTCCTGCAAAAAGTGCAGTACTTGCTAATAATGACGCCATTGATAACTTAATTAATTTCATAATATTCCTTTTTATACTAGTTAGTAGTATATTTTTAAATTTTTTTAATTTGCTTTGTAAACTTTGTTTAAAAGCTCGTATAAAGTATCAAGTTCTGTATCATTCAAAATCTCAAACATGTTATGTAGATTTTTAGAATGTTGTGGAAAAACTTTTTCTATGATTTGTGTACCTTTTTCTGTGATAGTTAAAATCGAGGCTCTACTATCATTTGGATCTTTTATTGAAGTAATCCATCCATCTCTTTTAAGATTTCTTATTACAACAGTTGTATTTCCAGGTGTACTCATAGTTAGTTTTGTTATAGAACTCACGTTTAAATCACCCATATGATATAAAACTTCTAATACTTTAAACTGATTGAATGTTAGGTCATGTTGAGCTAGATAACTAACAGTTTTGTTATGTATTTTAAGACCAGTTCTCTCTAGTCTAAGGACAGTTTTCATAGACTTATCTGTTCTTTTCCCATAACTTTTATTTCTGATATTACTCATAGCTTAACTCCTACCTTTAAAATTATACTACTAATTAGTAGTATAATTTTAAATTACTTGTATATTGATTAACCAAGTCATAATAATTCTTTAGATAAAATATTAAGATTTTCACAAAAGAATAAATATAATAAGGAAAAGTTTATGTTATTAACTCCAGGTCCTACTCCTGTTCCAGAATTTGTTAGAAAAGCAATGGCTGATGTTACTTTACATCATAGAACGCCTGAGTTTGAACAAATTTTTAAAGAAACAAGAGAATTACTTTTAGAGATTTTAGATATGCCCGAAGCTGTGATGCTAGCAGCAAGTGGTACGGGTGCTATGGAAGCATGTGTAACTAACTTAACTTTTAGCAAAGCATTAACAGTAAACTCGGGTAAATTTGGAGAAAGATTTGGGAAAATCTGTGAAGCTCATAATATTGATTTTACAGAAATTAAAAATGAGTGGGACACTCCTGTAGAAGTTCAAACTATAGTAGATATTGTTAAGAATGACCCTTCAATTGATTCTATTTGCATTCAAATTTGTGAGAGTGCAGGTGGACTAAGACATCCGGTTGAAGAAATTGCAAAACAAGTTAAAACAATTAATCCTAAGATTATGATTATAGCTGATGGTATTACAGCAGTTGCAGTTGAAAAAATTGATACAACAAATCTTGATGCCCTTGTAACAGGTAGTCAAAAAGCTTTAATGCTACCACCTGGTTTGGCAATGTTAGGTTTATCAAATGAAGCAGTTGAGAAAATTGAGTCTAAAAAGGTTGGTTACTACTTTAATTTAGGTACAGAAATTAAAAAACAAAGAACTAACACTACAGCTTGGACAGCTGCAACAACTTTAATTATTGGGTTAAGAGAAATCTTATCTCATATAAAAGAAAATGGTGGTTATGATGATTTATATGCTAAAACAGCATTAAGATCAAAGGCTACAAAAGAAGCTTTAAGTGCAATTGGATGTAAAATTTATCCAAAATCTGCAGCAAATTCTATGACTACAATTTACACAGAAGATGCACCAGCTATTAGAAAGATCTTAAAAACTAAATACAATGTAAATATTGCAGGTGGGCAAGATCATATTAAAAGTTTAATTTTCAGAATTAATCACATGGGATTAGTTGAAGATTATGAAGCTGCATGGGCTGTAAATTCTGTTGAATTAGCATACGATGAGTTAGGTTTAAGACCATATGACGGTACTGCAAATAAGGTATTTAATGAAATTATGTTCAAAGGAAATAAATAAATTATGATATTTGAGCACGAAATACCTAAAGGTAGTAGGCTTTATTTTGGAAAAGTTGCTAAGCTAAAAAGAAAAATAGAAAATAGTGTTTGTGATATTTTAGAGTCAAACTCTTTTGAAGAGATTGTTACTCCAAATTTTTCTTATTCTCAGCATCAAGCAATTGCAAATAACAGAAAGCTTATTAAGTTTTCTGACCAAGATAATGAGCAAGTTGCTTTAAGAGCAGATTCTACTTTAGATGTAGTTAGAATTATTACAAAAAGATTAGGTAGAACTACTACTCATAAAAAATGGTTTTATGTTCAACCTATCTTTACTTATCCATCAAATGAAGATTATCAAATCGGAGCTGAGTGGATAGATCATGATAATATTTCTGATGTTATGAATTTAACAGCAGAAATTTTAAAAAACTTGCAAATAAATCCAGTTTTTCAAATATCAAATATCAAAATTCCTAGACTAGTAGCTAGTGAATTAAATATTGATATTGAGTTATTTAAAAATGGTGAAATTGCAGAGCTATTTACTTTAAATTGTGATTGGTTAAACCAACTAATTAAAGTAAAAAGTGTAGAAGACTTAAAAAATTGTTTTGAAGTTGTTCCAGCTTCAATTAAAGAACAATTAGAAAATTTATATAAAAAAGCAAATGAAGTAAACTATGAAAATAAAGTTATAGCACCTTTATATTACGGTTCATTAAAATATTATGATGATATTTACTACAGAGTAATAGAAGGTAATTATACTCTTTGTAAGGGTGGTATGTACTCGAGTGAAGATATTAGCTCGCAAGGTTTTGCGTTTTATACAGATAGTTTATTAAAAATTTTAGAGGATTAGGGTGAAGATGAAAGCAGATTTAATCGTTGGTATTCAATGGGGTGATGAAGGTAAAGGTAAGATAGTTGATATGCTTGCTCAAAATTATGACATGGTTTGTAGAAGCCAAGGTGGTCATAACGCAGGACATACAATTTGGGTTGATGGTGTTAAGTATGCATTACATTTAATTCCGTCTGGTGTTTTAAATCCACAAGCTATCAATGTAATTGGTAATGGAGTGGTGTTATCTCCTGAATCAATTATAAAAGAAATGAGCCAATTTGAGAAATTAGAAGGTAGACTTTTCATTTCAGATAAAGCACATTTAAATTTACCATACCATGCGTTAATTGATCAAGCTAAAGAAAAACTAAAAGGCGATAAAGCAATTGGTACAACTGGAAAAGGAATTGGACCTGCTTACTCAGATAAAATCAATAGAATTGGTCACAGAGTTGGTGAGTTATTAAATCCAGCAAAACTAGCTGATAAAATTTTAGAGTACTTTGAACAAAATAGAGCAATTTTTGATGTATTAGATATAGCTACTCCTAATAAAGAAGATTTATTAGTTGAGTTAAATGGATACAATGAAAAGTTAGCTGGTCATATTACAAATACAACAAATATGATTTGGTCTGCACTTGATGAAAATAAAAAAGTATTACTTGAGGGTGCTCAAGGTACTATGTTAGATATTGATCATGGAACTTATCCTTATGTAACTTCTTCAAGTACTGTTAGTGCTGGAGCTTGTACAGGACTTGGATTAAATCCTAAAGATATAGGTGTAGTAACTGGTATTACAAAAGCTTACTGTACTAGAGTAGGAAATGGACCATTCCCAACTGAAGATTTCGGTAAAGATGGTGATACTATGGCAGATGTTGGAAAAGAGTTTGGAACAACTACTGGAAGAAAAAGAAGATGTGGATGGTTTGATGCAGTTGCTGTTAAACATGCATCAAGATTAAATGGTTGTGATCAATTAGCATTAATGAAATTAGATGTACTAGATGGATTTGAAAAAATCAAAGTTTGTGTAGCTTATGAAATTGATGGACAAAAAGTAGATTATGTACCATCTGATTTAGATGATGCTAAACCTATTTATGAAGAAATTGATGGATGGGATAGTGTTGTTGGTGTTAGAGAATATAACAAATTACCGCAAAATGCAATTAAATATATTGAAAGAATCGAAGAGGTTACGTCTACGAAAGTTGGAATTGTTTCAACTTCACCAGAAAGAGACGATACTATAATAAGAGGTTAATATGAGATTAAAAACACATCATACACCATATATTGCAAGAAGAATTGCAAGAGACATTGCACAGTGTGACTTTGTTGAAGTTAGAAAAGATAAAGCTGCAATTGAAGCTGAAATAGAAAGAATCATGGATGCAGATATTGAAAAAGAGTATGAACTTGATGAAAAAATTCATGATATTTTAGATAATCAAGAAGAAGAGATTGAGTTCTTAAATGCAGATAGAAGACAATTATTTTGGATGACTAAAAAAAGAATGGCAAATGATTTTGGGATTATTTTGAATAATGAAGATAGATTTTCAGACATTTCTCACCAAATTTTAGATTATTTATGGGATGAGGATTTTATTCATTATACATGTTCTGATAATAAGTTAAAAAATGTAATTTTTGCTTCTATTGATGACTTTATGAAAGGTTTTGACAAAGCTGATAGTGAAGTTATGGATAAATTGAAAAACTATAAAAGAAAACTTATTCCAGGAACTGAAGATTATGATTTAGTTTATCATAGACTATATGAGGAAGAATTAATTAAAAGGGGACTAATTTAATGCAGAAAGTATGGATTTATTTAGAGAATGGAACATTTTTAGAGGCTAACTCTTTTGGTGCTACAGGAACTTCTGTAGGTGAAATCGTATTTAATACTTCATTAACTGGTTACCAAGAAATCATTTCAGATCCTTCATATGCTGGTCAATTTGTTACATTTACAATGCCTGAAATTGGTAATGTTGGTGTAAATGAAGATGATATGGAATCTAGAAACTGTCACTGTAAAGGTGTATTAGTTAGAAATTATCACCATGAGTATTCAAATTATAGAGGTCAAAAAGATTTAGATGCACTTTTAAAAGAGCATAATGTATTAGGTATCACTGATATTGATACTAGATATTTAACTAAAATGATTAGAGATGAAGGTGCTATGATGATGATAGCATCAACAGAAATTTCTTGTAAAGATGAGTTAGCTAAAAAATTAGCCTCTAGTCCTAGAATAGAAGATATTAATTATATTGAGCAAGTATCAACTAAAGATACATATATTCATAAAAGTGGTGCTTGGAACCATGAAAACAAAGCATACAATAAAGCTGTAATGAGTGATAAAAAAATCGTTGTAGTTGACTTTGGTGTTAAAAGAAATATCTTAAATGAATTAGTTGAATCTGGACTTGAAGTTGAAGTTGTACCAGCTACATTTAAAGCAGAAGATTTAATAGCTAGATTTGAAGCTAAAGAAATCGGTGGTATATTTTTATCAAATGGACCAGGTGATCCTTTAACTCTTACAGAAGAAAAAAAAGAAGTTCAAAAACTAATTGTAGCTGGAATTCCAATGTTTGCAATTTGTTTAGGTCATCAAATGTTATCTATTGCCCATGGACATGATACATTTAAATTACCATTTGGACAACATGGTGGAAACCATCCTGTTGCTAATCCTGAGTCAATGGTTGTAGAAATCACTGCTCAAAACCACAACTATAATGTACCTGATAGCATAGTTGAAATTGCCGAAATTACTCATAAAAACTTATTTGACAATACTATTGAAGGTGTTAAATATAAAAATAAAGAGATTTTCTCAGTTCAACATCACCCTGAAGCTAGTCCAGGACCACATGAATCAAAATATATATTTGAAGAATTTGCAAAGATAGTGAAATAATTCACTCATCTTTGTAGAAATAGAAAACTATAAACACAATATTTACTAATTAACCCCTTCAAACCATCTTTATACAATACAAACTTACCTACTTTAAAAGCTATTTTAATATAATAAATAAAAATTTTATTAAGGATATTATTAATGAGCGCAATTACAAAAAGAGTAACATTTATAGCTAAAGAAGGTTGTGAAGACAAAATGAAAGAATTATTAACAGCTATGGTTGAACCTTCAAAAAAAGAACCTGGTGTTATATTTTATGATATTTTTCAATGTACTGAAAATAGAAGAAAGTTTTATGCCGTTGAATCATGGGAAAGTGAAGAAGCTTTAGCAGGTCATGCTAAAACAGAACATTATGCAGTATATAAATCATCTTTTGAACCATTTTGTGATGATAAATACACAGAGCATTTAGAGATTTTAGGTTAATTATGAAGAATCTTTGGAGTGATGAAGAAGCAAAAAACTTTCAAGGTGATTTAGCTTTAAGAGTGTATACATCAAATCTTTTAGGTAGAAGCGATGAACTTGTATTACACGGTGGGGGAAATACATCTGTTAAAAGTGTAATTATGGGTGAAGAAATATTACTTGTAAAAGGAAGTGGTTGGGATTTAGTTTCAATAAAAGAAGAAGGTTTTGCACCTGTAAAACTTGAAACTTTAAAGAAAATGGCACAATATGAAACTCTAAGTGACACAGATATGGTTAGTGAGCAAAAAGCAGCTATGATTGATAAAACAGCTCCTAATCCTTCTGTTGAAGCAATATTGCATGCAATTATTCCCTTTAAATTTGTTGACCATACACATGCAGATGCTGTGGTAACTATGTCAAATTCTAAAACAGGAATACAAAATATTGAAGAAGTATTTCCTAACTTTTTAATTATTCCATATGTAATGCCTGGATTTATTCTTGCAAAGAAAATATATGAAATGAGTAAAGATATAGATTGGAATAAATGTGAAGGTATTATTTTACATAACCATGGAATATTCACTTTTGATGATGGTGCTAAAAAATCATACGATAAGATGATTGATGCAGTATCTAAAGCTGAAGATTTTTTAAATAAAAACGCTGCTTTAGAACTAGAAAAAAACTTAGATAGTATTGATTTTAATGTAAATGAATTAAAAGATTTAATTTCTAAAGAAAAAAATTCTGAAGTTATAGTAAACATAAACACTTCAAATTTAGCAAAAACTTATGCATCTAAAGAAAACTTAAAAGAGTATGCCTCAAGGGGTGTATTAACACCTGAGCATATAATAAGAACTAAGAGAGTACCTTTAATAATAGAAGACAATAATGAGATTGAATCATCAATAAATGAGTTTAAATCAAACTATGAAAACTATTTTAACGAATTTTCAAAAGATGAAATTTGTTTAAATAAAGCTCCAAATTATGCTGTAATAAAAGATTTTGGTGTTGTAACTTTTGGGAAAAATGAAAAAGAAGCAAATATCATAAATGATATAGTTGAACATACTATGATTGCTGTTTTAAGGGCTGATAAATTAGGTGGATATGAATCAATTTCACTAAAAGATAGTTTCGAAATGGAATATTGGGAACTAGAACAAGCTAAATTGAAAAAATAGAGGAAAACATATGCAATACCTAATGGCAATTGATGCAGGAACAGGAAGTATAAGAGTTGTAATATTTGATACAAATGGAAATGAAATATCTATGTCCCAAAAGGAATGGACACACCTTGAAGAAGAGGGTGTGACTAATAGTATGAGTTTTGATTTTAAGAATAATTGGAACTTAGTAAAACTTTGCATAAATGATGCCATTAGTAAAGCAAATATCAATTCTAGTGATATATTAGCAATTAGTTCAACTAGTATGAGAGAAGGTATTGTTTTATATGATAAAGATGGAAATGAGCTATGGGCAGTATCTAATGTTGATGCTAGAGCTAGTAAAGAAGTGAAATACTTAAAAGAAAACTTCACAAATATAGAACAAGAATTTTATGAAACTTCTGGTCAGACCTTTGCCTTAGGGGCATTACCAAGAATACTTTGGTTAAAAAATAATAAACCCTCTATTTATGAAAAAGTAGCATCTATTTCTATGATTGGTGATTGGATTTTAGCAAAGCTTTCAGGGGTTATTGCTGTTGATCCAAGTAACGGTGGAACAACAGGAATTTTTTCTTTAAATAGTAGAAATTGGGATTCAACTATGGCAAAAAAGGTTGGCATAAAAGATGATATTTTTACACCTTGCTATGAAGTTGGAACAGTTATAGGAACTATTAAAGTTGATATTTCTAAAGAATTAAATCTATCAACAAAAACAAAAGTAGTAATGGGTGGTGGAGATGTTCAGCTTGGAAGTGCTGGCTTAGGTGTAGTTGATGTAGGTGATGTAGCTATTTTAGGTGGATCATTTTGGCAGCAAATAGTAAATATACCCAAAGATACAAAGCCTCCAAAAGATATGTCAATTAGGGTTAATCCACATGTAATAAGTGATCAGTCTCAAGCAGAAGGTATTACATTTTTTTCAGGTCTTGTTATGAGATGGTTTAGAGATGCCTTTTGTGATTTAGAAAAAATAGAAGCTTCGCAAAAAAATATAGACACTTATGCTTTATTAGAAGAAAAATCAAAAGATATTCCAGTTGGCTCTTATGAAATTATGCCAATTTTTAGTGATAGTATGAAATATGGTAAATGGTACCACGCAGCTCCTAGCTTTATAAATTTAAATATTGACCCGAACATTTGTAATAGATTTTCAATGTTTAAATCATTACAAGAAAATGCTTGTATTGTTAGTTCAATTAATCTTGATAAAATAAAAGAATTTACAGGTATAAGTATTGATAGTATAGTTTTTGCAGGTGGAGCTAGTAAAGGTGAGATGTGGAGTCAAACTTTAGCAGATGTTACAGGATGTAAAGTAAGTATTCCAAAAGTTACTGAAGCAACTGCATTGGGAGCAGCTATGAGTGCCGGTATTGGAGCTGGAATTTATAAAAATCTAAAAGAGGCATCAAAAAAACTAGTAGTTTGGGATAAAGAATATCTACCAAATACAGAGAATAAAAAACTTTATGATGATATAAAAGTAAAATGGCAAGAAATTTATAAATCTCAATTGGATTTAGTTGATAGAAACTTAACAACATCTATGTGGAAAGCTCCAGGACAGGTCTTATAAATATAATTTAAAACACACTTATTTTTATTAACGATGTTGATACTTTTAGATATTTACACTATTAATAAAAAGAGGGTATAGTTTTAAAAGTTTGGAAGAATAAACTTTTCTATTAGATGATAAGTTGCTCCAGTTGCAATACCAGCAGCTATTCCTGCTACTATATCATCACCCATAACACCCCATCCACCTTTAACATCCCTATCAATTCTACCAATAATAGAAGGTTTCCATATGTCAAATAATCTAAAGAATACAAATGCTAAAGGTACCATGTAAAATATATTTGAATCATTTATACCACAAATAGAAAGTGCTATCCACATTCCAGCTAGCTCATCTATTACTATTTCTTTACTATCATGCTCACCTATTTGCTCTTCATATTTATTTATTTCTTTAACTGCGATTACAGTAATTAAAATAGAAAGTAAAAATAAAGTTGAGTCAGCTACAACTTGAAGTAATAATACTCCAAAGATAAGTGAAACAAAAGAACCAACTGTACCAGGAGCTTTTGGACTTAATCCACTAAATCCAACTGTTAAAAAAGCTTTTCTAAACAAATATAATCCTTATTTTTTCTTTTCAATACCAAGTTTTTTTCTTTTTTCCCATAAAGACTTTCTTGAGATACCAAGTTTTTTTGATAGTTCTGTATCTGGATATTTACTTTGATTTGATAATACCATCATCTTTACATAATCATTTATTGTCATAATATTAGAGTTACTTACAAGTGAGTCTTCATCATAAAACTCTACTTTTCTATAAGGGAATTCATTTTCTTCTTCTAATGTACATATAATTACATTTTTATGATCTATTAGTTTTATAAGATTATCTTTAGCTGTTTTTTTAAGGCTGTGGTAATTTGTAAGATACATAAAGGCCTTTGGCTCGTTAAAGTTGGTTATTTTCTTTTGCCAATTTGCATCTGCTAAGTTGATAAATGTAATAGACTTATCTAGTTTTTTAGATAATTCAAATGTTAACTTATCAGCACTTAATTGAGAATTTGTTTCTATTAAAGTAGGAAATGAGTGTGGTAAAATCACTTCACTTGTATCAATATCTTTCATAGTAAAGTTCATATACTCTTTTAGTGTAGCAAGTTCTCTTCTCATACTTCTACACTCTTTATAGTGATAGATTTTTCTAACTAATTCATCCATAATAAATGGCTTCATAATATAATCTTTAGCACCTTCGTCTATTGGATGAGTTACTGTTTCATCTGAGATATATGACACAAGTAAAAGAATAATTGCAGATGGAGAATATTTTTTTATGATACTTGAAACTAAAGATGACGGTAATGAAGTTGATAATAAAACAGTATCGTAATCTTTTGTTAGGTTATCGATATTTGGTGATTCAATATAATCACAACTATGTCCATCATCAAGTAGTCTTGATACAACTTTTTGAGCTAAGTAAATTTCATTTTCTATTATTAGTATATTCATTAGTTTTCCATCCAATTGTAATATTTTAATGTTGCCACACTATGAACAGCAACCCCTTCTTTTCTTCCAATAAATCCCATTTTTTCTGAAGTTGTAGCTTTAATATTTATAAATTGTTTTGGTATATTTATGATACTTGATAGTGATGCTTTAATTTGCATTTTATATGGGTTAACTTTTGGTTGTTGAGCTACTATTAATGTATCGATATTAACTATCTCATAACCTACATTATAGGTAAATTCAATGATTTCTTTTAAAAGAAGTTTTGAATCTGCACCTTTATATCTTTCATCATTATCAGGGAAGAATTCACCAATATCACCAGCTCCTATAGCCCCTAATATGGAATCTATAATTGAGTGTATTAAAACATCTCCATCACTATGTGCTTTAAATCCATATTCAACTGGTATTTTTACTCCACCTAAATACATCTCTTTATTTTCTTCAAATGCATGAACGTCATATCCAAAGCCTGTGAAAAAGTTTTTTGATGGTGCGTTTAAGCAATTGATATCTTTTAATTCATTTCCAAAAGTTAATTTTTTACTTTCTAAATGACCTTTAACATACTTTATAAATCCACCATTTGCTTTAATTGCAGAACTATCATCTGTAAATTCTGTAGAAGTATCAAGTGCTATTTTTAATTTATTTGTGTCTGATAATTGTGGAGTTTGCACTAACTTAACATTATCTCTATTTATGGTTTCATTCTCATATACAACTGTATCACTCACTTCTAAAACAGGAACAATACAATCAGCATCATTTTTTGCTTCAAGTAATCTATCAATTACTTCAAAGGGAACACACGATCGTGCTACATCGGTAACCATAACTTTTGAAGATGTAACAATTTGTAAAGCATTTTTAAGTGATTGTTGTCTTGTATTTCCTCCGTTAATATATTTAAAATCATCATTAAAGTTTTTCATATAGTTTAATTCAATAGGAGTACTAACAATAATAATTTCTTTAAAGGGGAAGTTGGTGTTGAGTCTGTTTGCTACGTTTAACCATAGCGGTTGATTTTTTATTCTAAGCCACTGTTTTTTAGATTTGTGTTCGAACCTAGTCGAATTACCAGCGCACAGAATGATTAAAGATACATCAATCAAGTTTAACCTTTGTGTAAATAAGTTACATAATATACACTATTGTGACTTATGAAAAGTTAAAGTAAAATTTTTATGTCTGGAAATTTAAAATAAATCTTTAAATGATACATTATTTCCTAAATTTTTTAAATGTATATTTTATATCAAAATGAAACTTACTAAACTAATAATTAAAAAAAATTAGATAAATTAAGTAAACATAAAACTTTTTTGATATAATCATAACAATTTAATTAATATTTTTTAAACTATAGGATTTTATTATGAGAGAATGGTTAGACAATCATAAAAACGATGAAGTTAGAACGCAAATGTATTACGCTAGAAAGGGAATTATTACTCCTGATATGGAGTATGTAGCTAAAGTTGAGAAACTAGAACCTGAACTAATTAGATCAGAGATAGCAAGAGGTAGACTTATTATTCCTGCAAACGTAAATCATACACATTTAGCACCAATGGCTATTGGTGTAGCAAGTTCTTGTAAGATTAATGCAAATATCGGATCTTCTGCTTTAGCAAGTGATGTTGAAAAAGAAGTTGAAAAAGTTGATGTTTCATTAAAATATGGTGCAGACACAATCATGGATTTAAGTACAGGTGGTGACTTAGACATGATTAGAGAAGCTGTAATTAAACACTCTACAGTGCCAATTGGAACAGTGCCAATTTACCAAATTTTACATGATGTAAATGATAAAATTGAAGACTTAACAATTGAAAAAATGCTTGAAGTTATTGAAAGACAAGCAAAACAAGGTGTATCTTACTTTACAATTCACGCAGGATTCTTATTAGAATTTATGCCACACGTTGCAAAGAGAAAAATGGGAATTGTTTCAAGAGGTGGTTCTTTAATGGCTGCATGGATGATGCACTACCATAAAGAAAATCCTTTCTATGAAGCATTTGATGAGATTTTAGATATTTGTAGAAAATATGATGTTTCTTTATCTTTAGGTGACTCATTAAGACCAGGTTGTTTAGCAGATGCTTCTGATGAAGCTCAGTTAAGAGAACTAAAAGTACTTGGTGAATTAACACTAAGAGCTTGGGAAAAAGATGTTCAAGTTATGATTGAAGGACCAGGTCATGTTCCATTAAATCAAATTGAAAGAAACATGAAATTAGAGAAAGAGTATTGTCACGAAGCACCGTTCTATATCTTAGGACCATTAACAACTGATATTGCTGCTGGATACGATCATATTTCTTCTGCTATTGGAGCAGCTGTTGGTGGATGGCATGGCGCATCTATGTTATGTTATGTAACACCAAAAGAGCACTTAGGATTACCAAATGCTGAAGATGTAAGAAATGGTATTATTGCATATAAAATTGCTGCACACTCAGCTGATATAGCAAGAGGTAGAAAAGGTGCAAGAGATATTGATGATGAAATGTCAGATGCTAGATATGCCTTTGATTGGAATAAGCAATTCGAACTTTGTTTAGACCCTGAAAGAGCAAAAGAGTATCACGATGAAACTCTTCCTCAAGATGTATTTAAAGAAGCTGAATTCTGTTCTATGTGTGGACCAAAATTCTGTTCATACAAAATTACACAAAAAATTGTAAAAGATCATGGACACAAAATTCCTGAAGCTATCTAATTAAAAAAAGGGGAAAATCTTCCCTTTTTTTCTAATTTTTCATAGGTTCAATTTTTTTTCTTTTTAATTAAGACAAAAATTATCCTATTTAAAATATAATAAGAAAAAAATTTAAAATATACAATTGAAAAGGATTTATATAATGACAATAGAAGATATTAAAAAACAGTTATCTGAAGTGCAATACCCAGGTTTCTCAAAATCTATCATTGACTTTGGATTTGTAAAAGATATCCAAGCAGATGGTAACTCATGTACAATAAACCTTGATATTACTTCAAGTGCACCTGAAGTTGAAGATGCATTAAAAAAAGATATCAATGAAAAATTAGTTGGACTAACAGTTACATTAAACATCAAAAAACCAGAAGCTCCAAAACAACAAAGTAATAGTACAAGTGGAAAGAATATTGCTCCACAAATTAAAAAAGTTGTAATGGTAAGTTCAGGAAAAGGTGGAGTTGGTAAATCAACTACTACTGTTAACTTAGCAATTGCTGCAGCTATGCAAGGTAAAAGAGTTGGTATTTTAGATGCTGATATTTATGGACCAAATATTCCTAGAATGATGGGATTAAATGGTGCTGAAGTTGAGGTAGTTGGAAATAAAGCTAAGCCACTTAAAGCCTTTGGAGTTGATGTAATGTCAATGGGTAATTTAATGGAAGAAGGTCAAGCTCTTATTTGGAGAGGTGCTATGATTATGAAGGCTATCCAACAACTATTAAGAGATATTTTATGGGAAGAATTAGATATTTTATTCATTGATATGCCTCCAGGAACTGGTGATGCTCAATTAACATTAGCTCAAAGTGTACCTGTAAGTGCTGGAGTTAATGTTACTACTCCTCAACATGTTGCTCTTGATGATTCAAGAAGATCTTTAGATATGTTTCAAAAACTACATATTCCAGTTGCTGGTATTGTTGAAAATATGAGTGGATTTATTTGTCCATCATGTGAAACAGAATCAGATATCTTTGGAATGGGTACGTGTGATACATTAGCTGATTCTTATAATACTCAAGTATTAGGGAACTTACCAATTGAACCTGCTATTAGAGAAGGTGGAGATTCTGGTAAACCTGTTACATATTTCAATCCTGAGTCAATCTCAGCAAAAAGATATATGATGGCAGCTGAAAAATTAATCACTTTCTTAGATGAAATTGATGATAACATTTCAAATGAATCAATTCAACCAACAACACCTCCAGGTGTAAGTGCTTGTTCTACAACGGGTGCTAGTGCAGCTGCTGCTTCAAGTGCTCCACAACAATCAAGTGGTGGATCTTGTGGTACAGGATGTGGTTGTCACTAAGACAAACAATCCAAACTAAAATAAAAAGAGTTTTTACTCTTTTTATTTATTTCACTTCAAATTTTTCACTTCACAGTCACTCATTTGTTCTAGTATTTTTACTAAAGCTGAATTATCCTCTTTTTCTAAACCCTTTGCAAAACAAGAATTGAAATTTTGAAATACACTTGCTGTATGTGGAAGTGATACGTTTAAGGCCTTTGCACTTTCAAGGGCATTATTTAAGTCTTTTTGATGCAGTTTTATTCTAAAACCAGGTTCAAAATCTCTATTTATAATCTTTTGACCTTGTACATCTAAAGCTTTTGAAGCAGCCGAACCTCCCATTAAAGCATCTTTTACTTTTTGAGGATCTACTCCTGATTTACTTGCAAAAACTAAAGCTTCACTAATTGCTTGAATATTTAAAGCTACAACTAAATTATTTGCTAATTTTGTTGTTTGACCTGCTCCATTTTCTCCAATTAAAGTAATTGTTTTACCAAGGATTTCAAAATATGGTTTTATAGTATTAAAAGCATCTTCATTCGCTCCAACCATAATAGATAAGCAAGCATCAATAGCGCCTTGCTCTCCACCTGAAACAGGTGCATCTAAATACTCACATTCTAATGTATTTATTTTTTTAGCAAACTCTTTAGTTTTAATAGGTGAAATTGAACTCATGTCAACTACATATTTTCCTTTACTTAATCCACTTGCTAGACCATCTTCACTAAATAACACCTTTTCAACATCAGGAGTATCTGGTACCATAGTGAAAATAATATCAGCATTTTGTGCTACAATTTTTGGATTAATACAAGCTACTCCACCCAAATCTATAAGATTTTGTGGAACATCACTTCTTGTGTTTAAAAATACTTCATGTCCGGCTCTTAATAAGTGTCCAGCCATAGGCGAACCCATAATTCCTAAACCAATAAAACCTAACTTTGCCATGTGTTTAATCCTTGTTTATAAATATCTATTGATATAATAGTAAATAATTTTAAAAAAGGAAATAGTTTTGAACATAAATTTTATAAAAGAAAAAATTCAAAAGTTTTCAGATGATAGAAATTGGAATCAACACCACAATCCAAAAAACCTAGCAATGGCACTTAGTGTTGAAACAGCAGAACTTGTGGAGATATTTCAATGGCTAACTTTAGAGCAAGCTAGTAATTTAGAAGGTGAAAAAAAAGAACATCTAAAAGAAGAAATAGCAGATGTAGCTGTTTATTTAATAAGAATCTGTATGAAATATGATATTGATCTAGAAGAAGCAATTTTAAGTAAAATGATTAAAAATGAAAATAAATATCCACTAATAGATAAAGAGGGAAATAAAATAGAGTACGGTAAGAAAGATTAAGACCTAAGTGGTCTTATTCTTGAGGTCTTGAGTTCTTTTCTTCAATTCCTGACATACCAAATCTTCTAGCAATTTCTTGTTTTATTTGATCTGGACTGATGTTTTTAGAAGCTAGTGCTACTAAGCAGTGATACATTAAATCAGCACCTTCATATACTATTTCTTCTTTATCATCATCTTTAACTGCAAATGTAAATTCTCCTGCCTCTTCTACTATTTTTTTAAGCATAGAATTTTGTTTGCCTTGAAGTAGTTTTGCTGTATATGATTTTTTTGGATCATCACTTTTCTTTTCAATAATCGTGTGATATAAATTATCTATTACTCCATAAGCAGCACTTGTATCAATCTGTACTTCTTGAGTCTCTTCTAGCGTTTCTAAGTTTGTAAAGAAACAAGATTTTCTACCTGTATGACATGCTACACCACTTTGGTTTACTTTAAATATTAAAGTGTCATTATCACAATCAATTAGTACTTCAACAATTTCTTGAGTATGGTTTGAGCTTTCACCTTTTTTCCATATTCTTTGTTTTGTTCTTGAAAAATAGTGGGCAAATTTTGTTTCAAGTGTTAATTGTAAAGCTTCTTTATTTACATATGCTAGCATTAATACTTCATTTGAAGTTGCATCTTGAGTTATTACAGGAACTAATCCGTTTACTTTTTCCCAGTCTATTTTATTTAATGTGTTCATTTTTTACCTTATTTATGTGTGTGTGGTCTTAGAATTTTTTATCTTTATTAAAATAAAAAAATAAAATTATTATAGCAGTAGTTAGTAATGTGAATAAAAGAAAGTTTAATTTTTTCATATTAAAAAATAGAGTAGAAATCTACTCTATTTTATTATTTGCCGTGAATAGCAGTGTCTCTTGATCTATCTTTTGTATCAACCCATATATTTGGAGTTGAACCACCAGGAGTTAAGAAGATTTTAGCATCTTTGTTTTCTCTAAGTGCATCGTTAAATTTACCTTGCACTTGAATTTGTTGCATTTGAAGTAAAGTTGGAGTTAAAGATTTTGCAATTTCTTCATTGGCAGCAGCTTGCGCTTTTGCTTCAATAGTTACAGCATCTGCTCTACCTTGTGCTTCAATTCTGTTTTTGTCAGCCTCACCTTGCGCTAAAGCAGCTTTTTTCTCAGCTTCTTGTTTAGCTCTTAAAACTTCGTATCTTACTCTTTCTGATTCTTGATTAGCAATTTGAACTCTTTCAATTTGCTCTTTAATCTTTTCTGGCAAAACTATCTCTCTTAGTTGAACAGACTCAATAGATAC
>JBDNBT010000092.1:0-2803 GCA_039767755.1 Sulfurovum sp. | reverse complement strand
CAAATTGGTGGTTTTCATGAAGTTAAAAAAGTAGAAGATATAGTTGAAATTATGAATTATGGTGTTATGAGTACACCAGCACTGGTAGTTGATGGAAAAGTAAAAAGTAGTGGAAAAACATTAACTTCAAATGAAATTATAGAGTTACTAAAATAGCAAATCAATGAGTTTTAATAACTCATTGATCCAGCATTTAAAAGTCCAATACAAATTGATAAAAATGCCATTAAAATTCCAACAGGAATTACACCCTCCTGACTTCCGCGATAAGACACACAAATCAATATCTTGAAATTTCAAATAATATCTAAAATCTGTTTTTGTATTTCAGATGGATTAATAGGTATTATTTCATCATCTATTTTTACAGCAATTATATGCTCAATAATTTTGCGTAAAAATTTTTGTGAGAAATCAAATTTAACATCATTTAGTTTTAATTTTCTTTCAAACTCTTTATAGATTGCATAAGATACAAACGAAATTAAGATATGAGCTTTTATTCTTGTTTCTAGTCTATGATAAATAGGTCTTATTTTTAGATCAGTCTTTGAGATTCTAAAAGCTCGTTCTACATCATATTGATTATTATAGTGTTCAATTATTTCATTTGCTGTAAGATTAAAATCATTTGTTATAAATCCTTTGATACCATCTAATTTTTGATCTTCAATTATTTTTTGATTATTGATATTAAAAGTGATATCACATTTTTGATCATCAATATTAAGATATTTAGCATAGTATGATAGTTTTAAATCTTTTTTTGTGATATTTTTTGTAGTCTTTATTTTCTCTTCTAATCTTTGCAATGCTTTATCTCTATTGTACTTATCTTTTTTTGCCCTTTTGAATGAATATGAAAGCACTAATCTTTGATTTACATTTATTGATTTTGAAACGCTAGTATCTTCATCTATTTTTTCTTTATAGGATATATCTTTATTAAATTTTAGTGTATGAATAGTACCATCATCAATAAATGTTAGATTTGTGATTTTTTCTTTTAAATCACTTGCGATACTTCTTGTTTTAGCAGCTAAAATATATTTATAATTATTCTCTTCTAAATAAGCTATATTTGCATTATTTAACATTCCACGATCAGCTACAACTATAGGTTTATTTGGAAGAACAAATTTCTCTTGGAATTTTTTGAGTATATCTACTAGTGTATGGCCTTCATATTTATTACCCTCATAAACTTCAAAGCTTAATGGATATCCTTGCAGTGTTGTAAACAATCCTAGTTGTATCTGAGGACGTGCTAATTTACCCTCTTTACTAAATCCAATACGTCTAAGATCATCTTCAGTCTCACTCTCAAAGTATAATGTTGTTACATCATAAAAGGTTAATACTATTTCACCTTTCATTATATTTTTTGTATATTCAAATACACAGGTCTCTATTTTTGATTTTATTTCATTTTGGTACAAAGTATCTAAAAATCTATATATTTTATCACTTGTTATATCAATATTTTTAAAGTAACTTAGATAGTTTATAAGTTCAAGTTTACTCCCTGGATATAATAATCTTGAAATCACCAAACTTTTAAACAAAAAGTTTTTATCCTCTTTATTCCTAATATTTTTTGTATTTATATCTTTAAATAAATCATTACATCCAATATTATTAAACAATTTCCCAAATATAAGCTCATCACCTATTGGAATAAAGTCTTGTGTATTTAAACTTGAAAGTAGTTCTTTAAGTAGTATCTTTTTATTTGATTCTGATATTTTATTTGCAAAAAGATTTTGAGATAAATCATTGATCTTTACAAGAGCTTTTTCATAAAATTTTTCAATCTCTAGATCTTCAAAACTACAACCAATAGTTTCAACTATTTTATATCCTCTATTAGTTCTATCTAAAATTTGAACACTTATACTACCACTTGCATTTTTCTTTTTTCTAACTCTTAAATTCATAAAGAAATTTTAACAAATATACCCTTGAGACACACAAATAGTGTTTTCTTATTACCTATAAAGCCCTTTATTTAGGGATTCATATTTTTAAATTATTGATTTATTGAGTTATCGCGGAAGTCAGGAAAAAGATAATGAAAATTTTAAAAGTTTAATGAATAAAAATAGTTGGGCGAATTATTATTTAGTTAAATTTGATACACAAAATGATAGTTCTAATTTAAGTTTAGAACTATCAAGTGAAGATTCTAGTAAGAAGGCGACACTAAACTTTGAAAGATAGTTGATAAAGAAATTGGATTTTCTTTATTTAAATAGTTATTATAAATATAATAGTTTGCTAAAACTTTTTTACCATATTCTCTAGTTTCTGCGTAAGAAATCAATTCCATACTTAAAAAAGGTTCATATTTATTTTTTTCTTTAAATAAACCTTTTTTTAGTTGAGTTCTTGTATATCCCGCACCACCATTATATGCATAGGCAATAAAAAGAGGATTATTATCAAACTGACTCATTAGTGAATCTAAATGAAAACTTCCATATCTTATATTAGTTTGGGGAACAAATTGTTCATAGATATTGTAATCTTCTTTAAGTCTTTTTGCAATATCCAAAGATAAAAATGGCATTATTTGCATCACACCTTGTGCTGAAGAAAAAGATATTGATGAAGGAATGAATAAACTCTCTTGTCTTGCAATTGAATAAAGTAACACTTGTTTATAAATATCATAATCTTTTACTATATCTCTAAATGGAGTAATAAAGTATTGAACTTGATATTTGTTATATCTTTGTAAAACAAAAGCATAGTGAGCTAAAGTTGTTTCATCTGTAAAAAGATTATAATATTTTGATAATTT
>JBDNBT010000091.1:0-3895 GCA_039767755.1 Sulfurovum sp. | reverse complement strand
ATTTCATTTTGATTAAGAACCTTTTAGATAAAATACTTACAATTAAAATCCAAGGAATAAGAATGTCTACATTTAAACTTTTTAGTGGTACTGCAAACCCTGAGTTTGCAAAAAAAGTTGCTGATTACTTATGTATTCCAGTTTCACAAGCTTCATTAAACAAATTTAGTGATGGAGAAATCTCTGCTCAAATTACAGAAAGTGTTAGGGGACAAGATGTATTTATAATACAACCTACATGTGCTCCAACAAACGATAATATTATGGAATTACTAATTATGGTTGATGCATTAAAAAGATCAAGTGCAAAATCAATTTCTGCAGTTATACCATACTATGGTTATGCTAGACAAGATAGAAAAGCAGCTCCAAGAGTTCCTATTACTGCAAAATTAGTTGCAGATTTACTTGAGGCTGCTGGTATTGATAGAGTTGTAACTATTGATTTACACGCTGCTCAAATTCAAGGTTTCTTTAATATCCCTGCTGATAACTTATTTGGTTCAATTTTATTTGTTGATTATATTAAGTCAAAAGGATTAAAAAATCCTATTATTGCTAGTCCAGATATCGGTGGAGTTGCTAGAGCTAGATCTTATGCTGAAAAACTTGATTATGAGCTTGTAATCGTTGATAAAAAAAGAGAAAAAGCAAATGTATCTGAAGTTATGAACATCATTGGTGACGTTAAAGGTAAAGATGTAATTTTAGTTGATGATATGGTTGATACAGCTGGTACTTTAGTAAAAGCTGCTGAAGTATTAAAGAAAAAAGGTGCAACTTCTGTTATGGCATGTTGTACACATGGTGTATTAAGTGGCCCTGCATATGATAGAATTGAAAATGGTCAATTAGATGAATTAGTTATTTCTGATACTATTCCTGCTAAACAAGAGTCTAAGAAAGTTACTGTTTTAAGTGCTGCTAGTATGATTGCTGAAACTATTAGAAGAATTCATAATAATGAATCAGTAAATTCAATATTTCTTACTTAGAAAGTTATATTTTAAGTCTTTTCATGTTATAATTCTAAAAATATAATTTTAAGGATTATCATGAAAAAGATTTTATTATCTACAATTTTAGCTTCAACACTTGTTGTTGCTAGTGAATACAAATACGAAATTACACCAATGATTGGTGGAAACTTAACTGAAGGAAACATCTCTTTAGAGGACAACTTCGCAAATGCAGGACTTGCATTTGGTTTTAATACTGATACTTTTTTTGATCAAGTTGAAATAGGATTTTTAAGATCTTTAGAAAATGTTGATTATGATTCATCTACAACAAGTACAAAAATAACAAGATATTTTACTAATATTGTAAAAAATTATTCTATGACAGAAGATGTTACATTATATGCTTTAGCTGGTGTTGGTTATGAACAATTTTCTAATGAAGGTTTAAACAATGAAGATAGTGCATTTGGTAACTATGGATTTGGTTTAAAATACAATATTTCTGATAACTTTGCTTTAAAAACTGATTTAAGACATCTAATTGAAACTGACCATGGAGATAACAACCTATTATATAATGTAGGTTTTGCTTATGCATTTGGTGAAACTCAAAAAGCTACACCTGTAAAAGAAGAAATGATTACACTAATTACTCAAGAAGAAACTGTAGCATACCCAAAAGATTCAGATAATGATGGAGTATATGATGACAAAGACAAATGTCCTAATACACCTGCTGGATTAATGGTAAACGCAGATGGATGTACACTTTTAGTTGATCTAAAAATCAATTTTGATGTAAATTCTGCAAATATTACAAATCAATACAATGAAAGAATTGAAGAATTTGCAAACCTTTTAAATAAAGATACAAAATTAAAAGCTACTATTAATGCTCACACTGATTCAGATGGTTCTACTAAATATAACCAAGTTTTATCAGAAAAAAGAGCTCAAGCTGCTGTTGAAGCTTTAAAAGAATTAAATGTAGATGAAAATAGATTAACTGCTAAAGGTTTTGGTGAATCTGAACCTATTGCTTCTAATGAAACTACTGGAGGAAAAGCTCAAAATAGAAGAGTTACTGCTACATTAGAGAGAATTAAATAATCCTACTTAACTAAAAGCTTACCTATTTTTAGATATAATCGCGAATATTTATATCTAAAATAGGAATAGATTTTGCAAAAACATATTAGAAACTTTTCAATTATCGCTCACATTGATCATGGTAAATCAACTCTAGCTGATAGAATTATCCAAGAGTGTGGTGCCGTTGCCGATAGAGATCTATCAACACAAATGATGGATACTATGGATATCGAGCAAGAAAGAGGTATTACAATCAAAGCACAAAGTGTTAGATTAAAATACATTAAAGATGGTCAAGAATATGTCTTAAACCTTATTGACACTCCAGGTCACGTTGATTTTTCTTATGAAGTTAGTAGATCTTTAGCCTCATCAGAAGGTGCATTACTGATAGTTGATTCAACACAAGGTGTTGAAGCACAGACTATTGCAAATGTTTATATTGCCTTAGATAATGACTTAGAATTACTTCCAGTTGTAAACAAAATTGATCTTCCTAGTGCTGATCCTATGAGAGTATTAGAAGAAACAGAAGAAGCTATTGGATTAGATTGTACAGAACACAATCTTATTTCTGCAAAAACAGGACTTGGGGTAAAAGATCTTATAGACTCAATTGTAGATAGAGTTCCATGTCCAACTGGTGATGAAAATGCTCCAACAAAAGCACTTATTTATGATTCATGGTTTGATAACTACTTAGGTGCACTAGCACTTGTTAGAGTATATGAAGGTAGTATCAAAAAAGGTCAAGTTTTAAAAATGATGAATACTAAAGTTGAACACCCTGTTCTTGACTTAATGTACCCTCACCCATTAAAAAGAGAAAAAACAAAAGAGCTTGAAACAGGTGAGATTGGTATTGTTGTTTTAGGTCTTAAAACACTTGATGGAATTGCTGTTGGTGATACAATGACTGATGCAAAAAATCCTACACAAATTGCTATTGATGGATTTGAACCTGCTAAACCATTTGTTTTTGCAGGACTTTATCCAATTGAAACAGATAAATTTGAAGACTTAAGAGAAGCTCTTACTAAGTTACAATTAAATGATTCTTCTATCTCATTTGAACCTGAAAGTTCAGCTGCTTTAGGAAGTGGATTTAGAGCAGGTTTCTTAGGAATGCTACATATGGAAGTTATTAAAGAAAGACTTGAAAGAGAGTTTAATCTTGATTTAATTGCAACTGCTCCAACGGTTATTTATGAAGTTCTAAAAAAAGATGGTGAAAGAATCACTATTCAAAACCCATCTGAGTTACCTGAACCTAATCACATAGAAACAATTTTTGAACCATATGTAAAAGCTACTATTTTAGTTCCTGATGAGTTCTTAGGAAATGTAATTAAACTTTTAAATGATAAAAGAGCAATTCAAAATAAAATGGATTATTTAGGTAAAAGGGTTTTACTTGATTATGATGTTCCTATGAATGAAATTGTAATGGATTTTTATGATAAATTAAAATCAACTACAAAAGGTTATGCGTCATTTGATTATGAACCTATTGGATTTAGAGCTGGAGTTCTACAAAAACTTGATATTAAAGTTGCTGGAGAAGTTGTGGATGCTTTATCTATTATTGTCCCTGAAAACAAAGCATTATCTAAAGGTAGAGAGTTTATTAAAGCATTAAAAGAATTAATACCAAGACAACTATTTGAAGTTGCTATTCAAGCCAGTGTTGGTGCAACAATCATTGCAAGAGAAACTGTAAAATCTACAGGTAAAAACGTTACTGCTAAATGTTATGGTGGTGATATTACTAGAAAAAGAAAACTACTTGAAAAACAAAAAGCTGGTAAAAAAAGAATGAAAGCTATTGGTAAAGTAAATGT
>JBDNBT010000090.1:0-2558 GCA_039767755.1 Sulfurovum sp. | reverse complement strand
CGTAATCAATTTGAACAATGTTCGCGCCACAATCTCTGAAAATTTTTGTTAAATTTGTTAATGATCCTGGTTTATCTGTAAGAGTAATTAGTAAATTCATTTTTCTACTTGATTTTACTAAACCTTTTTCTATAATTTGAGACAAAACTGTCACATCAATATTTCCACCACTTACAACAGCACATACTCTTGAATCTTCAATTTCTACTTTTTCATGCATAATAGCTGCAACAGCAACAGCTCCAGCACCTTCAACAACAAGCTTTTCTTTTTCTAATAAAAATAAAATTGCATTTGCAATTTCATTATCACTTACTTCAACAATATCATCAACGTGATCAACGATAATATCAAGCATTTTAGGTGTAACGTTTTTAACAGCAATACCATCTGCTATTGTTTTTACGCTTTTTGAGTCAATTGCCATTTGTGATTTATATGATTCTTTCATTGCAGGTGCACCACTTGCAACAACTCCTATGATTTTAATATCTGGATTGATTGCTTTAATAGCTATTGCAATGCCTGAGATTAAACCACCACCGCCAATAGGAACAATAATTTGTTTAAGGTTTTCAACATCATCTAAAAGTTCAAAGGCCATTGTACCTTGACCTGATATTACATCATCATCAGCAAATGGATGAATAAACTCACATCCTTTTTCTTCTTTAAATTTCATAGCAGCGCTGTAGGCTTCATCAAAGTTTTCACCCGTTAATACAACTTTACCACCATGTGATTTTACACCACTAACTTTTGTTAAAGGTGTAGCTTCAGGCATAAAAATAGTAGCTTCAATTCCAAAATGATTAGCAGCAAATGCTAAACCTTGGGCATGATTTCCAGCACTTGCAGCTACCACACCTTTTTCTTTGCTTTTTTCATCTAAGTTTGCAATTCTATTAAATGCACCTCTTAATTTAAAACTCCCTGTTAATTGTAAATTTTCTTTTTTTAAGTATATTTCACTATTAAATGTTTTTGATAAGAATGGTGATTTATTTATAGGTGTATGTAGTGCTACATCTTTTAAATTTTTCTTTGCATCTTTAATGTTGTCTAGAGTTATCATTATAAATCTTTAATTAATTTTTCACAATATTATCTAAATATAGTTTTATCATATATAAAATTTAATAGTGATAGAATTACGAAAAACAATAAGGTCTACGTTGAATTTCACATTTGTTACTTTGTTTCCAAATTTAATCGAACCATATTTCCATGACTCTATCTTGAAAAGAGCAGTTGATTCAAAATTAATTTCTTATGATTTTAAGAATCCTAGAGATTATACTACTAATAAACATATGAAAGTTGATAAACAAATGATTGGTGGTGGAGCTGGAATGCTAATGACTTGTCAGCCTTTATTTGATTGCTTAGATGAAATAAAAAAGCAAAATCCTAATGCACATATTATATTTCCACTAGCTGCAGCAAAACCATTTAAACAAAATGATGCCAAAAGATTAGCAACTAAAGAAAATGTAGTTTTTGTAAGTGGAAGATATGAAGGAATTGATGAAAGAGTTATTGAAAAGTATGCAAATGAAGTATTTTCAATTGGTGATTTTATCTTAACAGGTGGTGAGTTACCATCTTTAACTATGGCAGATGCAATTTCAAGAAATGTTCCAGAAGTATTAGGAAATGCGGATTCTTTAACCATTGAAAGCTATGAAGACAATCTCTTAGAAGCACCATCTTTTGCAAAACCAGAAAACTTTAAGAATTTTACAGTTATTAAAGAATACTTAAAGGGAAACCATAGTAAAATTCACGACTTAAAAAATAGTCTGTCTATTTGCAAAACGAAATATTATAGACCAGATTTAGTTACAAACAAAAAAGCAAAATAAAGTTGATACCCCGCAACTTGCAAATGCGGGCACTTTCACAAAAGGGAAATAAAATGAAAAACAGATATATTGCAAGCTTTGAAGCGGCGCAAATTGCAGATAAAGAGATTCCTCAGTTTAGAGCTGGTGATACTTTAAGACTTGGTGTTGAGATTAAAGAAGGTAACAAAACAAGAGTTCAAACTTTTGAAGGTGTTGTTATTGGTAGAAGTGGTGAAGGTGTTTCATCTACATTTACTGTAAGAAAAATCGGAGCTAACTCTGTTGGTGTGGAAAGAATTTTCCCATTATATTCTGATTCTTTAAAATCTTTTGAGGTAATCAGAAGAGGTAGAGTAAGAAGAGCTAGATTAAACTACTTAAGAGGTTTAAGAGGTAAAGCTGCAAGAATTAAAGAATTAAAAAGATAATTAAATTTATCTTTTGACTTTATGGCTAAAATATTAATTCATACTACTACTTTAGCTGAAGCAAAACCCTTAATTGACTACTTTGAATTAACTCAAAGTAGTCAGAACACTTTTACAAATGAAAAAATCGTACTAATTGTCTCAGGACTTAGCAAAGATTTAATTTCAAACTCCCTACAAAATATATTTAAATCCTATGAAATCACTAAAGCATTTGACTTATCTGTAGCATCATGTTGTGATGGTTCTGTTAAATTAGGTACACTTTTTTGTACAAACAAAT
>JBDNBT010000089.1:0-4343 GCA_039767755.1 Sulfurovum sp. | reverse complement strand
TAATACTATTAGTAATAGCTTCATAAACTTTTAAATAATAAATTTCATCAAAAAGCTTTTGTCTTTGTACATCATCTTCATAAAAGTGTGTTTTTTGGATTTCATTAAATTTTGGTAAATCAATAACGTCATTATAAATTACATTAGATTCTTTATCCACAACAACTATAAAAGCCATACTATTATGAAGTAAAGTTACAATTTGATTTTTAAAAATATTTTGTTCTAAATGTAAAGATAAAATATGAAAAGCAGAATAAATATAATCTATTCCTGTTTTTTCAAAATAGTTTTTAGTCTCAAATAATGTAGTTTTCAATACGGCAATATCTAAATCTTCATTGAATTTAGTAATATCACAATCTTTTAGTTTACTTGAATTTTTATTATCGATTAGTTTTGCTGTGTCATTCAAAAGTAGTGAAGATATGTATGTATGATTGGTATCTTTTTGTGAAATATTTATTTTTGTTGCTATATCATTAGGTAAAATATCTGTATCTGTAATAGACGAAGAATAGTTCGTCAAAATTATTTGATTATTACTAAGTTTTTTATAATCACATTTTAATTGGTTATCATACTTAATAGCATTAATAAATAAACTTTCTTTTCCAAACATATATATTCCTATACTAATGAGTGAATCATCATTTTTTCTTTAACTAAATCCCTTGCTTCTTCAAATTCCATTAAAGATAAGTCAAAAGGTTCGCTTATATAAAAATCAATTCTACCAAAAGGTTTTGGTAACACAAATTTATCCCAAGAATTAAATTGCCAATATTTAGTAGGTACAGCATTAAAACATCTAATCTTAACTTTGCTTTTTTGAGCAATGGCAACTACACCATCTGCTACAGAATATCTTGGACCTCTTGGACCATCTGGTGTAATAGCTACATCATTTCCACTTTTAAGTTCTTTGATTGCTGATATTAAAACTTTTGCAGCACCCTTTGAAGATGAACCTCTAAGTGCTCCAATTTTGAAACTTGATACAAGTTTCGCAATAATTTCACCATCTTTATTATGGCTTATCATTGCTTTAATACTTCCATTTTTTCTAAAGCCAAAGTAATTATATGGTTGTGACATTAAATCACCATGCCACATACAAACTAAAAAAGCATGACCATTATCTTCTTTTGGATGATGGTATACTTTTTTATTCGTAAAGTAGATTATTCTAACTAAAACATATAGCAAAAAAGGCAAAATGTTAAGTTTAAAAAATCTTTTCATTATGAAATAATTTCACCTTTAAGTGCAGTTCTAGTTGCATCTGTAATCTTAACATCAACAAACTTACCTAGATACTCATCACTACCTTTTGCAAATACTTGCAGATAGTTATCAGTAAATCCACATACTTCACCGTTTGGTTTTAAACTTTCAACTAAAACATTTACAGTACTACCAATAAGTTTTGGCATACTATCCTCTAAATGTCTTTTGTGAAGTTCAATTAATTCAATTAATCTAGCACTTCCAATCTCATCTGGAATTTCTAAATCAGCCATATTTAATGCTTCAGTTCCAGGTCTTGGAGAGTATTTAAAGTTAAAGATTTGATCAAACTTAACTTGACTTACCACATCTAAAGTATCTAAGAAATCTTCATGTTTTTCACCAGGAAATGCAACTATAATATCAGTTGTAATTCTAAGATTTGGAACAAGTTCTCTCATTTTTGCTGCTCTATTTAAGAACCACTCTTTTGTGTATCCTCTTTTCATGCTTTTAAGTATTTCAGTTGATCCACTTTGTAAAGGCATATGAATACATTTTGAGATTTTGTCATTTTTAGCAAATTCTTCAATAAATTCATCATCCATATGTAAAGGATGAGGAGAAGTAAATCTAATTCTTTCTAGACCTTCAACTTTTGAAACATCTTGTAAAAGTCTAGTAAATGTGTATTTATCTCTACCGTCACTAAATCTTCTTCCATAAGAGTTTACATTTTGTCCTAAAAGCATAACTTCAACAGCACCATTATCAACTGCTTTTTGAACTTCATTTACAATCATTTCAGGTGGAATAGAAATCTCTTCACCCCTTGTGCTTGGAACAATACAATATGTACATTTCTTATCACAACCTACAGAAATATTTACACCAACTCTGTATTTGTTTGTATTAGCTGTAGCAAATTCATATAATGAATCATCATTATCTATTGAAATTTCAACTGCACCTTTTACATCAACTACATCTTTGATTTTAGAAATATTTCTAGCTCCAACAACAAAATCTACATATGGCGCTCTTTTGATAATATCTTTACCTAAGTGACTAGCTGTACAACCACATACACCTATTTTTGCACCATCTTTTTTCTTTTTATTGAATTGACCAATTTCAGAAAAAAGTTTTGAAACAGGCTTTTCCCTTACAGAACAAGTATTGATGATAATTAAATCAGCATCTTCCATAGTATCTGTAGCTGTATAACCTTTGTGTTTCTCTAATTCTGCTTGAATATGTACAGAATCAGTGTCATTCATTTGACACCCTAAAGTTTGAATAAATAGTTTTTTATTTTCGCTCATATTACTTCACAGATTATTATAATGAGTGTACTTCATACATATATTCTTCATCAGCAAGACCATATTTAATCTCTCTGAAGTATACGTTGAAACCCTCTTCTTCTAATGCATCAACTAATGCCATCATGTCTTTATGAGAGTTATCTCTATCAAAGTAAAACATCTTATTTTGATCTTTCGCTAATTCTTCTTTAACTTTCTCTAATTTAACCTTTTTAGGTTTTTCATTTAATTCATTTCTTGCAAATAATAATTCCATTCACATTGCCCTTATTTGTATTTAGATAGTCATATATTATATTTAAAATGTACTTTAATTTCTCTAAAAGAACTTTTAGATATAATCTTATCCTACTAACAAATTGAAAATCACAAGATTATCATTTCAATGACAAACAAAGGTTACTTAATGGACAAAATTATAGATATTATTGATTCTATTGCATATGAAAAAGGATTAAAGACTGATGATGTTGAACAAGCATTAAAAGAGTCATTTATCAATACTGCTAAAAAAATGGTTGATGAAACATTAACATTTGATGCAACAATTGATAGAAAAAACAAAAAGTTACAACTATTTCAGAAAATCGAAATCGTACCTGAAGATGACGAAAGATTAACAGGAAAAGTTTTAGATAAATACGAAAGAGAAATAAACGCTGAAAACTTTATTACTTTAACAGAAGCTAAAGAAATAGATGATGATTTAGAAATTGGTGATTTTGTAAATTATGACTTAGAATTTGAAAACATGGGAAGGAATGCTGCCACTATCCTACACAATAATTTAGAATATAAAATTCAAAGATTATTAGAAGAAAACTTACTAAACAAATATAAAAGTAAAGTTGGAAGAACAATAAGTGGTGTTGTTACAAGAGTTGATAGAGCTGAAAATACTTACATTGAAATAGGTGAAGTTAAAGGTTTATTATCAAGAAAAAGCAGAATCAAAGGCGAGGCTTTTAAAACTGGTGATACAGTTAAAGCAGTTGTTAAAGGTGTAAACATCGATAAGCAAACTGGATTAATTATTGAAATTTCTAGAACTTCTCCAAAATTCTTAGAAAGTCTATTAGTATCAGAAGTACCTGAATTAAAAGATGAGAAAATCATTATTGAAGGTAGTGCAAGAATTCCAGGAACTAGAGCAAAAATTGCTTTGACTACACTTGATCCACAAATTGATCCAATTGGTTCAGTTGTTGGTGTAAAAGGTGTTAGAATTAATGCTGTATCAAGTCAATTAAATGGTGAAAATATAGACTGTGTTGAGTATTCTCCTATTATTGAAAAATTCATTTCAAGAGCTTTATCTCCTGCTATTATTTCTAAAGTAACTATTAAAAAAGAAGCAGCAGATGGGGAAAAAGGAATTGCTATAGTTGAAATTCCAAGTGACCAAAAATCAAAAGCAATAGGTAGAGCTGGTTTAAATATTAGATTAGCATCTATGCTTACAAAACATGATATTGAATTAGTTGAACTTGAAGGAAATGCACCTGTAACTGAAACAGGTTCTGCAAATGGTCAAGAAGAAGCTAAAACAACTGATACGGCGTCATTAGAGGCCTTATTTAAATAATGAGTCACAATGAGTAAACTTGTAATCTTTGATTCAATCAAAAAACAAAAAGTACTATTTGAACCACTAAAAGACAATATAGTAAAAGTATATGTGTGTGGTCCAACTGTGTATGATGATTCTCACTTAGGTCATGCAAGAAGTGCAATTGCCTTTGACTTACTTCATAGGGTTTTAAAAGTTAACTCTTATGAAGTAAT
>JBDNBT010000088.1:0-6507 GCA_039767755.1 Sulfurovum sp. | reverse complement strand
TTCATGGTATTTAAACCCAATGATAAATGATGATGTATATCTTTATGGAATAGGTGAAGGTTTTAATTTAAATGAAGCGAAGCAAAATGCTTTGGTGTCTTTATCATCTTCACTAATGATTACTATTGAATCTAAATCTTCTTTAAAAAAAGAGTCCATATTAAAATACAGAGAATATGTATTTAAAAATTTTAATATTGACACAACTTCAAATACAGAAAAATTAACTTTTAAAAACTATGAAACCATAAATGTAAAAAAACACAGATATAACAATATTTTAGTACAAGTACGGGTAAAGAAAACAGATTTAATTAATAGTTTAAATAAAGAAATAAAAAGCTTATATAAAGAGTATAAAGATATTTCAAATTCTGATGAATATGACTTGAAAAGGTATTTTAAACTTTTAAATCTCCAAAGAAATTTTATTTCAAAAATAAATAAAATTGAGATATTGGCTGATTTAGATAAATCTTTTGACATGACTTATCATGAGAAGTTATTAAAAAACATATATTCATCATTAAGTAAACTAAAAAGTAGTATTACATTCTCTATAAACAGTCATAATATAAATAATACTATGAATTCAAAAATATCTGAGTATTTAACTCAAAATGACTTTTTGATAAAAGATGATAGTAAATATAAAGTAGTTTATGAAATCATTAATAATTCAAAAATTGCTCAGGGAATGTATATAATAAATTCAACTGTTATTGTTGAAGTTTTATATATAAATGAAAAAGTTATGTCAAAAGAGTATAGATTAGATGGCTTTTCAAGTTCATCTAAAAAGGATGCTATATATGACACTTACACAAAGTTAAAGCTAGATTTTTTTAACTAATTTAGCTATCATAATGTCGTAAAATGACTATAAGGAGTATTTTTGTTAGATTGTATTGAATTTAAAATCAGAAACTATTTAGACAAATATTTATACTCTGTAATATTTATTTCAACTGATAAGATAAATCAAAAAATTACAATATATCCTGATGGATGTGACTATATGATATTTAGTTCTACAAAATATCATGGTTTAATAAAAAAATCTGTAAATCCTCAAGAGCTGAGCGTTGATAATGAAGATTTAATTTTATTAAGATTAAAACCATATACACTTCATTTTTTAGAAAATCACAATGAAAAATATTTTGAATCATTAAACACAATTTTAGATGCAGTATTTGAAACAAAATCTGTAATGAAAATAATTGCCGTGTTAAATCATTATTTATTTGAAAACTTAGATCATAAATTTGAAAAACACTTAAGTGTTGAAAAAGAAATTGTGGACTATATAAATTTCCATCAAGGAAATATTTTGATACAAGATATTGAAGCTAACTTTAGTGTAAATGTTAGAACAGTACAAAGAAGGTTTAATAAATCTATGAGTATTTCTCCAAAAGAGTATGTTGATATAATTAGATTCCAATCAGAAATAGTAAAATTAAATTTTCTAAAATTAAAAAAACATAATGAATATCCAGAATGGTTTAAAGACTATTCCCACTACTATAAATTTTTCAAAAAATTCTCAAATAAAACTCCAAAAAAGTTTTTTCAAACTAAAGAGACACATTTTAATTCAGTATACGATATATATTAAGGAACAGTTTTTATGTTGCAAGAAATAAAAAAAGAGATTAACAAAGTAATAGTTGGTCAAGAAAAACTTATAGATAGTATGCTAATTGCTTTACTAAGTGAAGGGCATATTTTACTAGAAGGTGTACCTGGTGTTGCTAAAACAACAGCTGTAAATTCTTTGGCTAAATCAATTGGTCTTAAATTTAAAAGGGTGCAGTTTACACCTGATTTATTACCATCTGATATTACAGGTAATGAAATTTTAGATTTAAAAGAGAATGAATTTACTATAAAACATGGTCCAATATTCACAAACTTTTTATTAGCAGATGAAATTAATAGGGCTGGTGCTAAAGTACAATCTGCATTATTAGAAGCAATGGCTGAAAAACAAGTTACTATTGGGGAAGATACTTTTGAGTTAGAAAAACCATTTATGGTTTTAGCAACTTCAAATCCTATTGATCAAGACGGTACATATGAGTTACCTGAAGCTAGTTTAGATAGATTTATGTTAAAGGTTATAGTTACATATAATAACTATGATGAAGAGTTTGAGATAGCAAAAAGAGCTACTAAGTCAGGTTTTGGAGAAATTAATAAAGTAATTGACAACTCGAAATTACAAGAGTTAAAAAAACAGTGCGAAGCTATTTTTATAGATGATGAAATCTCAAAATATATACTAAACATTATTTTTGCAACTAGAGAACCTAAAAAATACGGTTTAGAAAATATAAGTGAATATATATCTTATGGTGTTAGTCCAAGGGCAACAATTGATTTACATAAAGCTTGTAAAGCAAGGGCTTTTTTAAATGGAAAAGATTTTGTTACTCCCCATGATGTAATTCAAGTTGTTCATGAAGTTATAGATCATAGATTGATTTTAAGTTATAAAGCCAATGTTGATGAAAAAAGCCCCTTTGAAATAGTAGAAAAGATAATTCAAACTATTCCTGCTCCCTAAGTTCTATGAACAATAAATTACAAAATATAATCTTAAAAACTAAAAGAAAGTTTTTTTCCCATCACCATGGGGAAAATACTAGTTATTTTAATGGTAGTGGTTTGGAGTTTAATGAAGTAAGACAATATAATATTGATGATGATATTAGGCATATAAATTGGAAAATTACTGCTAGAACTAGAACCCCAAGTGTTAATTTATATTTTGAGAGTAGAAGTATTGATGTATGTATTGTTTATTTAAATTCAGGTGGATTGTTTTTTGGAGAAGATAAAAAAAAGAAAGAAACAGCTGATGAGATACTTACATCTTTAAGTTTTATTGTTCCTTTTAATAATGATAATTTAAGCACAGTATTTTATGACAATACAAAACAAACTATTTATAAAGCTACAAAAAACAAAAAACAAGTTCATATAAACAATGATCATGTAAAAGCACTTGATCCTTTAAATAAAAACATTGATTATAAACACTTAGAAAAATATTTATTGCAAAATGTAAAAAAGAAATCCATACTATTTTTTATTGGAGATTTTTTAGAAATTCCAAATTTTGAACTTTTATCAAAAAAGTATGAAATATATTGTGTAGTAGTAAGACATAAAGATGAAGAAAAAATTGACTTTAATGGTGAATGTATAATAATAGATACAAACACAACAAATCAAAAAAGTATGAACATAAACAATGATATTGTAAAACAATACAATAAATATATGATTAAGTTTGACAAAGATCTTTTTAACTACTTTAAAGAAAATAGGGTACATTTTAATAAGATATATACACATGAAAACTCTATTGAAAAACTAGCTCTTTTGTTAAAATAACTACTTAAAGGTTAAAAATGGAAGAAAATAAAGAACAAATACTAGATATCATGCCCTATGCCAATATAGATATTAATTTTTATAATTACATGTGGTTAGCTATTTGTGTAGTGGTTTTTATTGTTACTTTAATTTATCTTCTAAAAAAAATACCTCAAAAAATACAAACTAAAGAACTAAGTATAAAAGAACTTGCTGTAAAAAATTTAAATGAACTAAATATAGATACAAAAGATACAAAAGAAGTATTATACGAATTTACTAAAAATGCAAAACTATGTACAAATGAATACAATGAAAAAAAACTAGATATTATTTTAAAACAAATTGAGCCACTTAAGTATCAAAATACAAAAGTTGTATTAGATGAAAAAACAAAACAAATGCTAAAAGGATATATTAAAGATGAACTTTATTAGTGAATATAGCTTTGAATATCCCTATGCTTTATTATTGTTTTTAATATATATTTTTTGTAAGTATTTCTGTAAGAAAAGTTTAGTTGGAGTATATTTTTCTAATGTACTTGTACTTGAAGAAATATCAAAAAACTCAAAGGATTACCAAAAGTATTTGGAGTTTCTAATGGTATTTTATTTGGTTTTAGCACTAGCTAGTCCTATTATAAAAAAAGAGTATGAAAAGCAAACAAGTTTAGGTCATGAAATTTTAATAAATGTTGATGCTAGTCAAAGTATGAATCAAGACAATAGATTTGCCATAACAAAGTCTATAGTTCAAACATTTATTGATAAAAGAGAAAATGATAGTTTAGCCCTAATGCTTTTTGCCCAAAATGTATATATAGCAAGTCCTTTTACCTATGATAAAAAACCCTTAAAAGATATTTTAAAATATATTGAAATAGGAGTTGCAGGTAATATTGGTACTTCTTTATATGAATCTATGTATTCAAGTGTAAAGATGTTTGAAAATAGTACAGCTAAAAATAAAGTACTTATATTATTAACAGATGGAATTAATACAGTTGAAAATATACCACTTGAAATAGCAATTGCTGCAGTTAGAAAAAGTGATATAAAAGTATATACAATTGGTGTTGGGCAAGATAGTGATTTTAATATAGAAGTATTAAGTTCAATTGCAAACTATACAGGTGGGAAGTTTTATAAAACTGTTGATGCTTATGGTTTAATAGAGATTTATGATGAAATAGATAAGTTAGAAAAAAGTGAAATAAAAACAGATAAAAAAGTAAAGATAGATTACTATTATCAGTACCCATTATTTTTTGCTTTAATGATGTTATTAGCTATGATTTATGTAAATAGGAAGAAAAAATGACTTTCGTAAATTTTGAGTTTTTATTACTATTTTTACTAATTCCTTTATACTTTTTTAAATATAAATTTACTAAAGATATGGTTTTTTTCTTTTTAAGTTTTTCTTTTGTTGTTTTAGCTTTAGCAAGACCAATTATTTATTCAAATATAGTTGATGATGAAAACTTAGATATAGAATTTGTTATTGCCTTAGATGTTTCAAAATCTATGATAGCAGATGATATAAAACCAAATAGATTTGAGTTTGCAAAAAACAAAATAGAGATATTAACAAACAAATTAAAAAATGAAAAAGTTTCATTATTGGGATTTTCTAATCAATCATTTATAATAATTCCAAAAACAAATGACTATGAAGTTTTTAAGTTTCTAACAAAAAACCTTTCAATAGATAAAATCAATAAAAATGGTACAGACTTTACTTCAATATTAAAAGCAAGTGATGAGGTTCTAAGTAGTAGATCAAGAAAGTTTGTAATACTGTTTACAGATGGTGGTGAAGATAAAAATTTTGAAAAACAAATAGAATATGCAAAAGAAAACAACATAGTAGTTAATGTTTATAATATTGGAACTTTAAAGGGAAGTGCTATAAGATATGAAGAGGAATTGATAAAAGATCCAGCTGGAAATATTGTATTAAGTAAATTAAATGAAAGCATAAGAACTTTAAGTGAAAAAACCAATGGTGTTTATTTAAAATACTCATTAAAAAACAGTGATATGGATTTAATTTTAAATGATATTAAAAATAAAGCAACAAAGAACTTTAAAGAAAATAATTTAGAAAATAGAAATGAAATGTTTTATTTTTCATTAATAATGGCATTTATATTTTTTATGTTAGCGAGGTTTGATGGACTTAAAAAATGAATTGGAGTTTAAAATGAAAATAATAAGCATAATAATACTATTTACACTAACTCTTTATGGAAATATTTTTGATGATTTAAATATAACAGATGCACAAAAAGCTTATGAAGAAAAAAACTATGTACAAGCTTTGAACTTATTAAATAAAGTAAGAAATCAAAACTCTAAAATACATTATAATATTGGAAATATTCTATATAAAATGCAAAAATATGAAGAAGCTATAATTGAGTATAAAAAAGTAATTGACAGTGATTTACTTCATAGTGTAAAACATAATATTGCAAATAGCTACTTAATGTTAGAAAACCTAGATGGTGCAATCGAGTTTTATAATAAAGCTTTAACTCATGATAATAATCAAAGAACAATTTATAATTTAGAAATGACGAAGAAAAAGAAACAACAATTAAGCAATAGACAAATAAGAGATTTAAATGAAAATGTATGTGAGATACAAAGAAAAGGTTTAATAGAAGAATTAACTATTGATACGATATTTGATTATTTTAAAATAGATGAAAACATGAAGCTTTATGAAGATGAACAAAAAGGCTTAACAAGTAAAAATGAGAACTCAAGATTAACAAAAGATGATAATAATCTTGATATTTATATAGCAAAAGAGAATGAAGACTTAAAAAGTGTAAGAAATAAAAAAGAGTTTAAAATGAATTCTTATTTTGAAAAGAAATTTGAGAACACTGAACAACTAAAAGATCCAAAAACTTTAATAGTACCAATGGAAAAAGGAATAATTGATGACAATAAAAAAGCTTGGTAGAAAGTTTTTATCCTTATTTATATTTTTATTTGTACTGTTGCCTGTTTTTTTGTATTCAAAAATGGAATTTACTCAAACTATTAGTAAAAAAGATGCATATATAAATGAAACTATTAAAGTAGTTTTAACACTTAAGATAGA
>JBDNBT010000087.1:0-5888 GCA_039767755.1 Sulfurovum sp. | reverse complement strand
TAAGTGGAATGTTTGGCATTGAAGACTTTAAAGAAAAAATGAAGCATGTACTTAAAAAATTACCTGCAAATATAATTGATGCAAATATGTTAGCAATCCAAAAAGCTTACGACGAAGTTAAGTAAAGGAAAGAAAAATGGGTAAAGCAATTAGTGAAATGGGATGGGATGAATTAGTCCCTGGAGCAGCACTATATACATTTGATGGAACAGTAGAACATAACTTATCTGAGATTCAACCTGAAGAAAGAAAATATTCTGAAACTAGTTCTAAAAGTATGAGTGTAGGAGACTGGAGAGTTATTAAACCAGTTTGGAATAGTGAAACATGTATCGACTGTCAAAACTGTTGGGTTTTCTGTCCAGATACATCGATTATTGCTAGAAATAAAGAGATGAGAGGTGTTGATTATGAACACTGTAAAGGTTGTGGACTATGTGTAAGTGTATGTCCTACAAACCCTAAATCTCTTTTAATGTTCAATGAATATGTAACTGTTGAAGATGCATTATCTCAATGGCCTGAGAAAAAGAAAAAAGGTGAATTATAATGAATAGCAGAAAAATGGAATTAAACAAAGTAGAAGTTTGGGATGGAAACATGGCAAACTCTCAAGCTTTTAGACAAGCTGAAGTTGACGTTGTAGCTGCATATCCTATTACACCTTCAACAGCAACTGTTGAAAACTACGCAATGTTCCATGCAAATGGATATATTGATGGTGAAGTTATTATGACAGAATCAGAACACGCTGCTATGTCTGGATGTATCGGTGCTGGTGCTGCTGGTGGTAGAGTTGCAACTGCAACATCTTCACAAGGTTTAGCACTTATGATTGAAACTTTATATCAAGCATCAGGTATGAGAATTCCTATTGTTTTATGTTTAGTAAATAGAGCCTTATCAGCTCCATTAAATGTAAATGGAGATCACTCAGACCTTTATTTAACAAGAGATGCTGGATGGGTATCAATTGATGCATTTTCTCCACAAGAAGCTTATGATATGACTTTAATGTCATTTAAGATCTCTGAGCACCCTGATGTAAGATTACCTGTGATTTCAAATCAAGATGGATTTATGACATCACATACAGCTCAAAATGTTACTCCACTTGATGATGAAACAGCTGGAAAATTTGTAGGTGATTATTTACAAGTAAACGCTCTATTAAACTTTGACAAACCTGTAACTCATGGTGTACAAACAGAACAAGATTGGCACTTCGAACACAAAGCTAAGCAACACGCTGCTTTAATGGGATCTAAACAAGTTGTTTTAGATGTATTTGCTGAGTTCAAAGAATTAACAGGAAGAGAATATAAATTAGTAGAAAGCTACGCAATGGAAGATGCTGAAGTTGCTATTGTATGTTTAGGATCAACTTACGAAACTGCAATCGTAGCAATTGATGAAATTAGAAAAGAAACTGGTATAAAAGTTGGTGTTGTTGCACCTAGATTATTTAGACCATTCCCTCTTGAAGAAGTAGCAGCAGAACTTCAAAAAGTAAAAGCAATTGCTTGTATGGATAGATCAGCTCCTGGTGGAACTGTAGGTACTTTATATAATGAAATTGCAGGTGCTTTAATAAACACTCCAGCAAGACCACTTGTAACTAACTTAATCTATGGATTAGGTGGTAGAGATATGACTGTAGCTGGATTAAAAGCTATCTTCAAACAATTAGATGAAGATGCTAAAGAAGGAAAAATTTCAGGTAATATCCAAAAACTAGTTGGTGTTAGAGGACCTGAGTTAAGCTTCTACAATGTGCAAGGATTATAATATGAGTACTTTACAAAATACGCAAAAAGAGATTAAGAACTTAAAAAGTTTCTCAACAGCAGCTGAAAGATTTGAAGGTTCACACCTTTTATGTCCAGGTTGTGCACACTCTATTATTGTAAGAGAGGTTTTAAACGCAACTAATGATAACTTAGTTGTAGCAGCTTCAACAGGATGTTTAGAAGTATGTACAGCTATTTATCCTCATACTTCTTGGGACTGTTCTTGGCTTCATATTGGATTTGAGAACTCTTCAACAGGACTTGCAGGTGCTGAAACTATGCATAAAGTTCTAAAAAGAAAAGGTAGAATGAAAGCAAATGAGCCAGATCCAAAATTCGTAGCATTTGGTGGTGATGGTTCTACTTATGATATTGGTTTCCAATGGATTTCTGGATGTTTTGAAAGAGGTCACAACATGATGTATGTTTGTTTAGATAATGAAGTTTATGCAAACACAGGTGGACAAAGATCTTCTTCAACTCCAATTGGTTCAAGTACAACTACAGCTCCAGCTGGATCTCACTCATACGGTGAAAAAAGAAACAAAAAAGATATCGTTTCTATTATGGCTGCACATGGTGCACCATATGTGGCACAAGTTGCTCCAAATAAATGGAAAGATATGGTTAAAAAAATCCAAAGAGGATTTGCAACAGAAGGTCCTGTATTTATAAATGCTATGTCAGCTTGTACAACTGAATGGAAGTTTGCACCAAATCAAACTATTGAAGTATCTGATTTAGCAGTTGATTCTTTAGTATTCCCATTATATGAAATCATTGATGGTAAAGAATTAAATATCACATACAGACCTAAAAATATAATTCCTGTTAGGGATTATTTAGGTGCTCAACCTAGATTTAAACACTTATTTAAACCTGAATATGAACATATAATTGATGAGTGGCAAACAAGAGTTGACGCTAGATGGGAATTTTTACAAAAAAGAGAAGAGATTAGACTTTAATCTTTTCTCTTAAACACTAAGCTTGCCTAAGGTTTACCTCCTTTATTTTCCTTAGGCAGAGCGTTTATGAATAACTATAATTAAGTTTAAAGTTAAAAGGCTTGTATGTGTCCTATAACAAGCCTTTTAATACTTTTTAAATCCTCTTATTCTATAATGGCAAAAATTTATTACAGGCCATATATTGCAAATTAACTTCCAAAATATCTTTAAAATGTTTTTAGCTCTTTTAATAGGAATAATTGGCTCTATTTTTTTCATATTTTTAAACCTACCATTACCATGGCTTTTAGGTTCTATTTTTGCTGTTAGTATTGCTATTAGATTTGATAATCTTAAAATAAACTCTCCAAAACCCTTTTCAACACCTGCAAGAATACTAATAGGACTAACTATTGGTAGTGCTTTTACCCCTGAGATTTTAGACTTTATTGATGTTTATTTATTTAGTTTATTACTAGTGATTCCCTATACTCTTTTAACCATAATAGCTGGTATGTATTACTACACAAAGTATGTGGGCTTTGATAAAAAAACTGCATACCTAAGCTCAATGCCAGGTGGCGTTGTAGAAATGGTCATTATAGGTGAGGAAATTAAAGCAAATATCTCAAAAATAACTTTAGTTCAATCTTCAAGATTGTTTTTTATAGTTATTACCCTACCCTTTGTAATTCAATACATATTTAAAGTAGATATAGCAGGAAATAAGCTTATTACTACACCAATAGCTAGTATTGATTTTATGGCTTTTATATACTTATTTATAGCTGGAATTATTGGTGGATTTTTAGCAAAGAAAATCAAACTTTCAGCTGCTTATTTAATAGGACCTATGATTGTAAGTATCATTTTACACTCAACAGGATTAAGTCATGCAATAGTACCCGATGAGTTTCTAAAGTTTGTGCAAGTTGTATTTGGAACAATAATTGGCTTTACTTTTAAAGGTGTAAAAATACATGAAGTTGCAAAAATACTTTTTAGTACCTTTGGGCATTTTATTATTCTAACTATTATTTCTGTAGTTTTTATATTTATAGCTTTTAATCTTTTTGGTTTTCCTATAATTTCTACCCTTCTAGCCTTTAGTCCTGGTGGACAAGCGGAGATAAACTTAATTGCTATTTTGGTTGCTGCAAATGTTCCTTATATCACTTTACATCATATTGTTAGATTATTTATAGTTATGAATTTAGCACCAATTTTTGCAAGAAAACTCTAAGAATAATTAAGTTTAATACAATATATTTTATACAATAGTATAGTTTTTAAACAATATTAAATTTATCAAACTTTTTATATCTGATATACTAAAAATAAAAAGGTAAAGCTAATGGGCTTATTTGATGCTACTATCAAAGACAAACTAAAAAAAGAAAATCTAAATAAAGAGTTTTTAGACTTTATGAAAAAAAATATTTTAAAGCAAAAAGATTATGAAACAACTCAAGATAATCACTCGCTAACTTTTTCAAAATCACATTTAGATACTCTTCTTAGATACAATACAAAAATAGAAATCGACTCATCAAAAAAGCAAAGAGATATAAATATTGAAGCAGAATTAGCTGATACTTTAGTTTTAACTGTTTTAATTTTGTTGGGTATTTTACTTACCTATGGTGTTGGAGTAATTATAGTTATTGTCTTTGCCTATTTTCAAAAGAGAAAAGCCACTGCATATTTAGAAACACTAATCAAAAATTATAAAACTATCACTTAAGTTTAGTTATAATCCTTTAAAATTAATATTTTATATTTCAAAAGGATTTTAAATGCCGTTATTAGATAGTTTTAGAGTAGATCATACAATTATGCCAGCACCAGCTGTTAGAGTAGCAAAAACAATGAAATCACCATCTGGAGATGTTATTACTGTTTTTGATTTAAGATTTTGTGTACCAAATGAAAAGATGCTAGGAGAAAGAGGTATTCATACTTTAGAACACCTATTTGCTGGATTTATTAGAGCACATTTAAACTCAGATACAGTAGAAATCATCGACGTATCACCAATGGGTTGTAGAACTGGTTTTTATATGAGTTTATTAGGTAATCCTGATGAGCAAACTGTTGCTAAAGCATGGAGAGCTGCTATGGAAGATGTACTTAATGTTCAATCTCAAAAAGACATTCCTGAATTAAACGAATTCCAATGTGGTACATATGAAATGCACTCATTAGAAGAAGCTAAACAAATTGCACAAGATATTTTAGACAGTGATATTGGTGTAATGTCTAACAAAGAATTATACTTAAGTGAAGAAAAACTTAACTCTTTAGGTTGTTAGTTTTTGCAAAAAGAACTTAATCTTTTTAAAGAATTATTTGCTGAATATCCAAATATAGCTATTTTACATGTAAATAATTCTTTAGACTTAGTTACCTCTACCTTAGAAGAAATAAGAGACTACAACAAAGGGAATATTAAATACATCCCTTTTGTTGATGAAAAATCTGCAAGATTAAGACCCACTGCTAGAGAGTATGAATATGTGGTTTTAGGTGATATTTTGTCTTATTGCCCTAATCAAGATAAAATCTTAAAACTTATGTATAAAGCTTTAGAAAACTCAGGAAACATCATAATTTTAGAAAAAAAATCAAATGATAACTTATATGAACTCTTAGAACTTATAGAAAATATAGGTTTTCAAGCTGTTAATAATATTGAATTATTTGAAGGCTTTAATCTTATCACTGCAAAAAAAATGCACCATTGGGACAACGGTTTATAAACTTGCAAAACTTTGTAAAGACAATAGATGGTTCAAATACCCTCTATTCTAAAAAATATAATCAACACTACCATAACATAGACGATGGAGCTATAAACGAATCTTTAAATAAACATGTAATTCCATGTTTGAATTTTCATAAAAATAGCAAAGAATTAAATATCTTATATATTTGTTTTGGTATTGGCTACAACACTTTAAGTACTGTTTATTATGTTTTAAAAGAGAACTTAGATATAAAATTAAATATCTATTCACCTGAACTTGATGGGGAGTTAATAGAATCATTAAAAGATTTTGATTATCCAAAAGAGTTCAAAGAAATAGAAAAACTAACTAATATAATAAAAGAACTAAGCACAAAAAAATACTATGAAGATGAGAGATTT
>JBDNBT010000086.1:0-4536 GCA_039767755.1 Sulfurovum sp. | reverse complement strand
TTTAATTGCTAAAAAAATCAGTCCAAATAGAGACCTATTTGCAAAAGATTCAGCTTGGGCATTGTTTCCTATTTTAGTATTTATTCTTATGGGAATTGATGGACAATTAAATATGGTAGATGGAATTTTATTTCTAATACTAATGGCTGGATATTTAACTTTCTTAATCTCTTCAAATCAAGTTGATGATATAGATGAAGATTTAGCAAAGGAAGATTTTTCTTGGCCTAAGTCTATTGCTTTATTATTAGTTGGATTTGCTTTTGTTATTGGTGGAGCTGATTTTGCTATTGATAGTGCTAGTAATATAGCTAGACAATTTGGTATTAGTGAATGGGTAATTGGACTGTTTTTAGTTGCTTTTGGTACTAGTTTACCTGAACTTATGATCTCTGTTAAATCTGCTTTAAAAAACAATGCGGACTTAGCTATCGGTAATATAATAGGATCAAATGTGGCAAACTTTACTATGGTTTTAGGATTAGCATCTATTTTAAATCCATTAAATGTAGATTTATCTGCAAATATTTTTGATATTACAGCAGCTGTGATTGCTTCTATAATGTTAGTATTTATAACAGCGAATAGACTTTATAATAAGAGTGCAGGAATAGCTTTAATGGTTATTTTAGCATTAGTGATACAAAATAGTTTAGCAGTTTAAAACTGCTAAACCATATAAGTATTATTTAGAACAATTTTCACAAGTTCCTGTGAAAATTAAATCTACAGAATCAACTTTAAAAGTATTTATATTTGATAGTTGACCCAATGCATTTTCTACATCGATCTCAACATCTTCAATCTTTCCACATGATGAACACACGCAATGTGCATGTTCTGCTTTTATAAGTTCATATACTGATTTTGTATTTGGTATTTTAACCTCAGCAATAAAAAGCTTTTCAATCATAGAATTTACATTTTTATATATAGTAGCTAAAGAAATACTTGGAAACTTATCTAATAGTTTCTTATATAAATCATCAATATTCATATGACCATTTTTATATAATTCTTCAACAATTGCAATTCTTTGTGGAGTAACTTTTAAATCGTATTCTTTTAATAATGTTGTATAATTATTCATAAGATTACTCCTTAATATGTAAACTAAAATATACTTTTATACTTCAATTTTGAAAATTATATCATTTTTTTCTTAAAATCTTTTCTTTATGGATAAAAATTATCAAAAGATAATATAAAATTAAGCACTTTCAAAGATATGATCTTATATACTTCACTTATGGAAAAAAATTATCCATTGATAAATTTTATATCATAATGATAATTACAATCAAAATAATAACAAGGATTTAATAAATGAGACAATATGAAACTTACAAATGTAATAAATGTGGAAATGAAGTAGAAGTACAAAATGTTGGTGGTGGTAAATTAACATGTTGTGGTGATGAGATGGAAATGATTACTGAAAATTTAACTGCAGTTAACTTAATGAAAGCATTCGCAGGTGAATCTCAAGCTAGAAACAAATATGAATTTTTTGCAGAAGTTGCATTTAATGAAGGTCTTCATAGAATTGCTAGATTCTTCCAAGAAGCTGCTGACAATGAAAAATACCACGCAATGGCTGAGTTTAAAGCTTACAATAAATTAGTAAATGATGTGGAATTAGATTCAACTAAGAAAAATATTCAGTATGCAGCTGATGGTGAAAAGTACGAGCATGAAGAAATGTACCCTAACTTTGAAGCTATTGCTAAAGAAGAAGGATTAAAAGAAATTGCAAGAATGTTTAAAGCAATTGGTAAAGTTGAAGTTGAACATGAACATGAATACTTAGAATTAAAACAAGCATTAATTGATGAAGGATTCTTAGAATCAGATACAGAAGAAGAATGGGTATGTGAAGTTTGTGGTCACGTTCATAGAGGGAAAAAACCTCCAGGTGCATGTCCTTTATGTAGAGTTGAAAAAGAATACTTCAAAAAAAGAAATAGTGACGTTACAGTAGGATAATTGTAAATTTTGCTTTCAATTTAAATATGATAAAATAATTTATAAAATTTTTGATAAAAGGTTTTAATATGAGACAATATGAAAGTTACAAGTGTAATAAGTGTGGAAACGTTGCTGAAATACAAAGTGTTGGTGGTGGTAAGCTATCTTGTTGCGGTGAAGAAATGGAAATGATTACAGATAATTTGACAGCCGTAAACCTTATGAAAGCAGTAGCAGGTGAATCTGTTGCTAGAAATAAATATGAATATTTTGCAAAAATTGCTCAAAAAGAAGGTTTAAGAGATATAGCTGAGCACTTCCAAAGAGCAGCAAACAACGAAAAAACACACGCTAAACTCGAAATGAAATTATATAATAAAATGACTATTGGTAAAGAGTTTGGTGATACAGTTGAAAACTTAAATATGGCAATTGAAGGTGAATCTTACGAAAACACTACAATGTATCCAGACTTTGCAAAAATTGCAAAAGAAGAAGGTCATACAGAAGCTGCTAGAATTTTAGCAGGAATTGGTAAAATTGAAATAGAGCATGAAAACATGTACAAAAGACTACTTCAAAGACTTGAAGCAGGAAATGAACATGTTAGTGAAAACGGTGAAGAAGAGGAATGGATTTGTGAAGTTTGTGGACATGTTCACAGAGGTAAAAAAGCTTTAAAAGTTTGTCCTGTTTGTAACCATCCTCAAGAGTATCAATCTAGGCTACACTCTCAAAAATAAGCCTTTAAATATATAAACTTCGATAAAATATCTTAAATTTTATCGGAGTTTACTTTTTGTTAAAACTATCAGTTTTTTTACTTTTATTCTTTTTAAATCTTTTTGCAAAAGAGTTTACTATAGCCTCATATAATGTTGAAAATCTATTTGATTTAAAACACCAAGGAAGTGAGTATAAAGAGTATATACCCTTTAATAAATACAATTGGAATAATGAAACATTCAATATAAAAATCTCCAATATATCAAAAATAACAAATCAAATTGATGCAGATATAATAGCCCTTCAAGAAATTGAAAGTGAAGAATTAATGATAGCTTTACAAAAAAAACTACCACAATATAAGTACTATTCATTTGCAAAAACTCCTAATTCTAGTATCGGTTTAGGGTTTTTATCTAAACTTGAAATAATTAAAAACAATCAAATTAACGTAAATTTTAAAAATAGACTTTACAGACCTATTTTAGAAAGCACTTTTAAAATACAAAACACTAGCTTTTCTGTTTTTAATAATCACTGGCCATCAAAAAGAGCAAAGGAAAGCTACAGAATAAAATTTGCTTTGGCTTTAAATAGTCATATTAAAAAATACCAAGAAGACTATGATTATATTTTAATTGGTGATTTTAATTCAAATTATGATGAATATAAAACACTAAAATATTTAAAAACACTAAATGATACCCAAGGTTTAACAGGTATAAATGATGTTTTAAAAACTACAAATAACAATAAACTAGTTTTACAGGAACAATTAGATAAAAACAATCACTATAATTTATGGCTAGAAATACCTTTAAGTAAAAGATTTTCTTTAAAATTTAGAGGTGAATATAATACACCTGATAATATTATTTTACCAAGTGCTTTATTTGATACAAAAAAAATATCATATATTGATAATAGTTTTAAAGTGTTTACAAATGAAGAACTATACTTTAATAATAAAATATACAGATGGCAAAGGGATTATAAAAAAAGACATATAGGAAAGGGTTATTCTGATCACTTACCTATAATTGCAAGATTTTCTACAAATAGTTTTATAAATAAAGATACTACAGTTCAAAATGCTGAAAACAAAGAAATTAAAATATCTGAACTTTATGAAAAGAACACTATAGATAACTACAATATTTTAAAAGATGTAGTTGTGATTTATAAAAATAAAGATAATGCAATCATAAAGCAAAAAAACAACAGAGCAATTTATTTGTACAAATGTGCAAAAGATCTAAAACTAAATCATACTTATGACTTAAAAGTTTCAAAACTTGATGACTTTAATGGCTTAAAAGAGATAAAAAAAGTTACAGTTTTAACTAAAAATACTAAATTAAGCAATAAAGAATTGGAAACTTTATATTTAAATGGATCAAAAATAGATTTAAATAACTCTAAATATCAAAATGAAATAATCTCAAATATAAGTGGTAAAATAAAAAATGGTTTTCTGATAAACAAAACTCAAAAAATCAAATTATATGCTAAAGATAAAAGTCTATTACCAAGAAATAATGAAAATATTACTATACTAAAAGCTCACTTAGGTACATTTAGAGGAAAAACTCAATTGAATATATACAAAAAATCAGATTATTTAGACTATAAAGTTAATACTAATGCTAATTAAATCTATATTTACAAATAGTTCTGGAATATTAGTTTCAAGAGTATTAGGTTTCATAAGAGATCTATTAACAGCTTCCATATTAGGGGCAAATGTATATTCAGATATCTTTTTTGTAGCCTTCAAATTTCCAAATCTTTTTAGAAGAATATTTGCAGAAGGTGCCTTTACTCAAGCTTTTATACCAAGCT
>JBDNBT010000085.1:0-4479 GCA_039767755.1 Sulfurovum sp. | reverse complement strand
ATATTTAAAATAATTATTGTCGGCACCATAACTTACCCACTCTTTGTTTGATTTTTCAACAATGTCTGGACTTGTATATGTGCTTAAATTTACAATTCTTAAATCGTTCATATTATTATATATTCATTGTCATAACTATCTTCAGAAGTATATTCGTTTTTGTTTATACTATAATAGTTATTATTAGTTTGGTTAATTGTTTGATCTGTGCAAAAAACTTTATCTTTATAGATAATGCCTGTGTCATTGCTTACTTCAAGATTGTAAAATTGTCCTTCAGTTAGTGTTCCAAACACTGCATCAAATTGTAAATAATTGCCATTTATTGTTGAAGTGCTGTTTACATTTATTGGTGTATTTGTACTCTCACTTGTTAATTTAATATCTAAAGTGCCAACAGTAAATTCTCTCGGTATGATATTGAAAGTCTTATTTCCGTTTGTTTGTATTAACTTCATATCTATATATAAAGAAAACTAAATTTTTTTGTATTGTATAGACATAAAAAAAGAGCTACCTGTTAAGATAGCCCTTATTCTATAACCTTTTAAGCTATTAAGCTGTTGGGTCTATTTGTGAAGCTGAAGCATCAGCAGTAATAACTGCAGGTGTTACAAAGTATGGTGGTGCTGTTTCTTGAGCATTCACTGTTAAAGTGTATCCCGTCAAATCCCCCATAGCGGCTCCAGTGGCGATTGTTCCGCCGTTTACGTCACCTCCGTGTTCAAGACCTACGACAAAAAAGTTTCCGTTATAATCTTCAACACAAACGTGTGGTCTTGCGTGTGCGATTAGTTTAAGTTCTTCTTGTGTTGCTTTGTCTTGAAAAGTCAAAGTGATGTTTAAAGTTGTGTCATAGAAAGTTGTACCATTTTCACGGCTACTTGTGATTGCCGTTTCCATAGAACTGTTTCCTTTAACATCAAACTGAAACCATTCGGGAGTTCCAGCAAATGCTGTTATCTCTCCTGCGGCGATAGTCGCATCGCCAAGAGTACCGTAATCAGCAAAATAGATAGTTTTTATACCACCGACTGCCGATTTACAAGGTACTTTTCTTCCTGTTGTTAATGAACAAGCCATATTTTAAAGTGTTTTTAAATAAAAAAGGGCAGGTTATTTTACCCACCCTTTTCTAAGATTAATAAATTATTAAGAGTAAAGAACGATGTCTGTTACCTGTGCATATTGAACACCGGCAGTAAATCGCATCACTACACGGATATTTTGTGAACCGTCAGTTTCACTCATATCAATCACACGCACTTCATTTTGATCTGAAAGTAAACCAGTTCCAAAGAAAAGATTTGATTTTTCAGCGGCAATCATAGTGTTGTCAGCCATTCCTTTAGCTACAACGATTTGAACACCATCAAAATATAAGAAAGGCAAAACTTGATTGTTTCCTTTGCTTTCAAATCCGTTTGATGAAGATACAAAACCATTTGCTCTGATGTAAGCTCTTGCAACGTTTGAAGCAACATAAAGACGCAGATCTTCTTTTCCATATACTGCTGTTGGAATTGCATCAACAACTTTGCCCATTTCTGCTATAACATTTGAAGAATCAACACCACCAGCAATTGCTGTGATATCTTGACCAGCTGGCAGTCCAGTATCTGCACCCAATAAAGTTGCAAGACCGTCAAATTCACCTGGATTTGCATTTACTCCTTGCCAGATGTTTTTTTCTGTTTTATCAGCTACTTTTTGAGCAACGTGTGCCAAAACGAAGTCTGAAAATGAAGCTGGAATTTCTGCGAATGTAGAATATCCCATTTCAAGAGCTTGCCAAGATTGGTGTAATTCTTTTTTGCATAATTCAAGGTTCACTTGAAATTCTTCAGCCAATAGAACTTTTTCTGTTAAAGTTAAAGTTCCTCCAGCTGGATCAAAACCACAAGAAGCGTCTTTGACAATGTTGTCTGTTGATGCTTTTTGAAGAACTGATTTGTACCTTACATTTGGTAAGATAGTGATCTCATTGTTTGCAAGAGTGTCACCAGTCAATAAAGCGGCAGCGATGTACTTGCCTGAAAATTCTCCTGCATAGGAGGTTGTAATTGCTAAACTCATTTTTATTAGTTTTAAGTTATTATTTGTTTAAGTTTGATATAATTCTGTCCATTGTACTCATTGGTCGTTTTGAACCAATTCTGAACTTTGATAAATTTTGTTTTGTTTCTGGATTTGAAACAATTGGCTCGGCGCTCGGCTGACTCAATTCTGCTTCTACTTCTGCAGGTACTTCATTGAGTTCAACTTTTTCGTGCTTTGCAAGTTCTTCAGTCATAAGATTTCCTAAATCATCAGCACTCATTTCTTCTTTTGGCTCAAGCATTGCTTTGATTTCTTCAATCATTTCTTTTACTTCTGCAAGTTCTTCTTTTGTTGCATAGCCCAATTCTTCTTTTTCTTCTTCTTGAGCTTCAACTTCTTCAACTTCTGCAACTTCTTCTTCAACTTCTTCAGTTGCTTCAGCATCTTTAATTTCAGAAATGAGTCCTTCTTCTGCTATGATTAGAATGCGACCATCTTCCATTTCATACTCACCTACAGGTAGAGCAACCTTTTCATCTTCAGTAACAATAAACACTTCTTTTCCACTTTCAAAAGAATCAGCTTCTAAGATAGCGCCATTTTCCAGTTTCATTTGTTCAAGTTTAACTTCTTCAGTTAAATTCAGAACATCTTTGATTTTTTCAATCACGTTGTTTGATTTCATATTAATATATAATTTAGATTTATTTATTTTGTATTTTCGTTATGCTTTTTTCTGTATAATAAACCATTCAGAGCCATCAGACCAAACATAAATGCCTTCGTATTCTTTATTTATTTCATAATAGTTTGTGCTACCGTCTAAAGTTTCACCGTTTATTGGTGTTAAATAAACTCTTGTGTTTGTATCAAAGCCACCATTTGAAATGAATCTTATTGCTCTATTCGTGTTGCTTGATGCACTTGGTAAATTTAAAGTCATATTTCCACTTGCACCGCTCCAAGTTAGTTTAACAAGTTTAATGTCATTGTATTGACTGTCTGATAAATTAACAGTTTGACCGTCTGAAACAGTTATATGTGTAGGCACCAAATAATTTATGATGTCATTTACATCACCTTTTTTTGTTTGATTGTCTTGTACGAAAACTAAATTTTCAGTTCCATCTAAAGATGTTGCTTGTGGTAATTGACTTATTTTTAAGTTTGGCATTATATTAATATTTTTTGGTTATCTTCTTGAAGTATTAAATATGTATCTTCTTGAGTTAAAAAATCAATTGCTTCTGATGGTGGTCCGTAAGTTGATCCAATTTCTTGAGCCCTTAAAGTACCGTCACAGCATTTAGTTGAATAAGTATTGTCTTTGCATAAACAACCTCTTCTTGACCCTTTAGGACTTGACTTACCAGGTGTTTCAAATTGTTTACTCATTTTCTAATTCTTTAAGTTTAGATTCAGCCCAACGTTTACCAGCTTTGCCACCCCATAGCAAATAAGAGATAGTTCCACAAGCTTGTTTGTCACTTTCATCATAATATTCTTCAGCTCTTGACAAATATGAAAACATTCTTTTAATTGTTTCTTTACTAATTGGTTTGCCTTGTGCTAATTGTTGTGCCCTTACTTTTCCCACTTGTGTTGCACATTTATTATTTACTTTTTCGTTTAGATCTAAACCTCTTTTTGCATTATTACTGACAGCATTTGGATAATCTGAATAACTTTCAAGAACCATCTTTTTGCCATCTTTCATACGTTTGTCGCTTTTTATGATAGCTTTTATTTCTTTCAATAAATATTCTGCTTCTGCTTCTTCAATTTCTGAAAGTTCATTTTTCTTTTGTTCGTCTGTCATAAAATCGCCTAAAGTTTGATCTTTTGGTCGCTCCATTTTATCAGCGAAATATCCTTCAATTGAGAATCCCTTTACCTTACCGCTTTTTACAAACTCGTTCCAGATATTGTCATTGTTCACTTTAACACTACCAACCCAAGTTCCAAGAGGTAAGTCCATTCCGTATTTTACGCTTTTATCGTGTACTTTATCTTCAACAATCCAGCTTTCAACTAAACTAAGTCCGTTTATTTGATATTGATGTTCAAGTGTTGCATTGTTTTGTTTGCCTTGTGTTAAGTACATTTGCGATGCTTTTAAGACAGTATCTTTTGAAAAATATATATAGTATTCATCTTCTCCGTTTCGTCTGTAAATCGGCTTGTTTGGGATAAGTAACGCACCCATTAAAATACGCTTTTCTTTATCTACTTCAGCAAGTTTAAATTCTTGTGATTTTAAAGCAATAAAATCTTCTTCAATTGCAGGTGATTCTACCACAGAAATGGCTTCAATTCCAATTTCTTGTTCTTCGTCTAAAATTAATTCAACTATTCGCATACTATTATATAAATATTTTTAATTTTTTTTGTTTTTATAATGTCGCACCCTCAACAATGTTGTTTTCTAAGCTCTGTGCT
>JBDNBT010000084.1:0-5616 GCA_039767755.1 Sulfurovum sp. | reverse complement strand
GCGTCTTTTAAAGTGTGTATTCCACCACTTGCCATATCATTTGGATCTTTAATACTTATAACTATTTTTTTAGGTTTTAATTTTGCTAAAAGCTTTGACATGATGGTGTTTTACCTTCATGATTACATGGCTCTAAAGTAACATAAAATGTACAATTTTCAAAATATCCATTGTGATTCTCTTCCATAAATTTATGTATTTTATGTGAATCAGTCATAGTTCTTAATAAAGAATTGTTTGATACTTTTAAAAATGCTTCTTTAATTGCATTTATTTCAGCATGGGGCATTCCAGCTTCTTTGTGTGCTTCCATAGCAAGGATCTCACTATTACCTTTTACTATTACACATCCAACAGCTGGATTGGGATAAGTTAAAAGTTGATATTTCCAAGCTTCATCAATAGCTAGTTTCATAAAAAAATTATCATTAATTTTCATTTTGTACCTTTTTTAAACTAAAAAAAAAGGAAGTTGAAATCAACTTCCTTTTAATCTAGATTTTTCTAATATTAAATACTACCACTCAAAATATGTAGAACCTGAAATTATTGAATCATAAGAAACAACTTCTTCTCCAAATTCTGTTTTAATAGTAATGCTGTCATCACTTACAGATAAAAGCTCACCTTTAAATACTTCATTAGCAATATCTTTTACTTTAACATTCTCACCAATACTAGCTTTGAAATGATCTAAAGTTCTAAGTTTTCTTTCAATACCAGGAGAACTAACTTCTAATATATAATCTCCACTTAAAGGCTCATCTACATCTAAAATTGGTGAAAGCATTCTAGAAATCTCAGCACATTTATCAAGTGAAATTCCACCCTCTTGTGTAACTAGAATTCTATATATTGTTCTATTATGTTCATTTACAGTCAAGATATCATATAAAGATGCACCAAGTGATTCAACTGTTAATTTTATAGTTTCTTCTAAATTATTCATCTTCAGTATCCTCTTGTTTATCCTCTTGTTTATCTTCTTTTTTCTCTTTACTAATTTTTGCAAAAAGAGATTCTATATGTAAAGATTGTTCAAGGCTAGTGTCATTTATAAATGTAAAGTTTGGACATTTATACCAACCAGTACTTGCTAAAACATAAGACTTAACTCTACTATTAGCTTTTTTTAGAAGTTGTACAATAACTTTAATTTCAGCATCATTATAATCGCTTCCATCAAAATATATTCTTGCGTCATATTTACCGTTTTTACAATCAACACCAGTAACAGCAAGAGTATTAATTCTGCTATCACTTAATGTAGATAAAGCTTCAGGAACTAGTTCCATTAAAAGCGATTCTGTTCTTTGTAAATTAATACTTTTCATTACTTGTCGTCGATATGAGTTTTTTCTTCTATTTGAATGAATGTTTCAATAAAGTCACCTTTTTGAATGTCATTAAATTTCTCAAACATAATACCACATTCATAACCATTACCAACTTCTTTAACATCATCTTTAAATCTTTTTAATGAAGAAATTTTACCTGTATAAGCTACAACACCATCTCTAATAATTCTAGCGTATCCACCTCTTACAACTTTACCATCTGTAACAATACATCCAGCTACTGTACCAATTTTTGGAACAACAAATGTATCTCTAACTTCAGCTTGACCTGTATTTTCTTCTCTTATTACATTACTCATCATACCAGATAATGTATCTTTGATATCATCAATTAAGTCATAAATAATTGAGTAAGTATTAATAGTAATACCATCTGCTTTAGCTTTTTGTTTAACAGCACCAGTTGGTCTTACGTTAAATCCTAAGATAATACATCCTTCAGATGCACTTGCAAGAACTAAGTCAGACTCAGTAATACCACCAACACCTGCATGAATTACTTTTACTTTTACTTCTTCATTTTGGATTTTTTCTAAAGAACCTTTAATAGCTTCTAATGAACCAGCAACATCAGTTTTAACTATTACTGGTAATTGTTTGATCTTACCTTCAGCAATTAATCCACTCATTTCTTCTAAAGAAACTTTAGTAGATTTTGATAATTCTTTTTGTCTTTCATGATCAGCTCTTTTAGTTGCAATATCTCTAGCTTCTTTATCAGAATCTTGAGCTACCATAACAGCACCAGCAACTGGAACTTCATTTAGTCCTAAAACAGAACCTGTTTCAGATAAACCTAATTTTTTAACAGGTTTACCCATATCATTTGTAATTGCTTTAACTCTACCAAATGTAGTATCACAAACAATATTATCACCAATGTTTAATTCACCATTTTGAACAATAACAGTAGCAACAGGACCTCTACCTTTTTCTAAAGACGCCTCAACAACAGTAGCTTTAGCTTTTGCTGTTGGATCAGCTTCTAATTCTAAGATTTCAGATTGAAGTAAAATATTTTCTAATAAATCATCAATACCAGCGCCTGTTTTAGCAGATACACCGATAAATTCTGTTTCTCCACCCCAATCAACAGGAGTCATTTCTCTTTCTGCCATTTGTGACTTAACCATATCAATATTTGCAGATTCTTTGTCAATTTTATTAACAGCTACAATAATAGGACATCCACTTGCTTTAGCATGAGAAATTACTTCTTCAGTTTGTTGCTTAACACCATCATCAGCAGCAACAACAATAATAATAACATCAGTTACACTAGCACCTCTAGCTCTCATAGCACTAAATGCTGCGTGACCTGGAGTATCTACAAATGTAATTTTTTGTCCATCTTTTTCAATTGTGTAAGATGAAATATGTTGAGTAATTCCACCAGCTTCAGCTGCTGCAATTTTAGAACTTCTAATTTTGTCAAGTAATGAAGTTTTACCATGGTCAACATGTCCCATAATAGTAACAACAGGAGGTCTTGTAACATAATTAGTTTTATCAATTTCCTCTTCTTCATACTCATCTACATAATTTGCATCTTCTAATGCATCTTTAACTGTAACTTCAATTCCAAACTCTTCACCAAGAATCTCTAACTCATCTTGTTTTAAGAAGTCATTTTTAGTTACCATCATTCCTAAAGTAAATAATACAGTAATTACTTCAGATGCACTTTTACCACAAGCTTCAGCAAATTCATAAACTCTGATGTCTTCAGGAATTGTTACTTCTGTAATTTCTATTGTTTCATTTTCTCTTTTAATTCTTTTCTTTCTTCTACCTCTTTTTAAACCTTGTGGTCTATTACCAAAGGCAGCAGGTCTTGAACTTCTTGTTTGATTTTGTTTTTGTTTTTGTTGATTTAACTCTTCTAAAATTTTAGGTGTATCTTGTAATCCCATGTCTAGTAATACAACTTCTTCACCTAATAATGAATCACCAGAATCTTTACCAGAGTCTGCTTTAAAAGTATCAACTTCAATTAACTTACCATGTTCATGAGTTTTAGCAGGACCTCTTTTTTTCTCTTTTTTAGGAGCTTTATTTTGCCCTTCTTTGTCTAACTTTTTATCAGTATTTCCTAAGATTTCACTTAATGACTTCATAGGTTTTTTAGAATCTACATTTGAGTTATTAAATACTGGATTCTGAGGTTTTGCAGGCTCTTTTGTTTCAGTAACAGCTGGTCTATTTTTCTTAACAATCTTAAGCCCTCTTCTTTTAGGAACAATTTTGTTGTTAACTTTTTTAACTGCTGGTTTTTCTTCTACTTTTGATTCAGTAGTTTTTTCTTCTGTCTTTGGCTCTTCTTTTGTAGCTTCAGTTGAAGGTTTTTCTTCTTTTACATCATTTGTCGAAGCAACTTCATCAGTTTTTTCAACTTGAGTAGACTCTTCTTTAGTCTCTTCTTTTTTCACAGGTTTTTTAGCAGGTGCTTGTTGTTTAAGTTTCGAACTCTTACCCGTCATCATGTAATTAGTAATCTCTTCTGCATCAGCAAATGAAACTGCGCTTTGTGTCGACTTTAATTCTATTCCTAAATCTTTTGCTTTAGCAATAACTTCAGCACTATTAGCACCAGCCTCTTCAGCGATTTCATAAACTCTTACTTTATCTGACATATGTTAGTATCTCCTTAAGTTTGGCAACATTATCATTGTTACCTTTACACTCTTTTTTTAGTATGTGGTCTAGTCTTTTATATTCTTTGTTTGTAAGTTCCCCTAAGACTTTAAGTGAACATGGCTTACAAAAATAAAAGCTTCTTCCATGGTAGTTAAAAAGAGTTACAGTCTTATCTTTACAAACAAATCTGTTTAACTCTTTTTGTTCAAATTTTTTTCTACAAAATATACAAGTTCTAGTAATATTTTTCAAATTAGGCAATATTCTATCCAAATTATTCTTAATAACTCAAGTTATTAGATTTCTATTCTAACACCGTCGTTATCAAAATCAGTAATAAACACTCTAAAATGAGAAAACTTATTTTTTAGTGCTTTTTCTAACCTCTTAACATCATCTTCAAAACATATTGAAAATAGCGTAGAACCTGAACCTGATAAAGTACTCATTAAAGAACCATATCTTAGCGCTGTTTTTTGCACTTCGAATAATTCAGGCATTTGTTTCATTCTATATCTTTGATGAACTTTATCTTGAGAAGCTGTTCTTAACATTTTCCAGTCTTCTGTTAAAAAGGCTGCTGTTAAAAGTGATGAATGTGACAAGTTAAATACTAAATCTTCTTTTGAGTATTTAAATGGCAGTGTTTTTCTTGAAGCTTGAGTTGAAATAGGTCTATTTGGAACAACAATTACAGCTTTTAAAGTATTAGGAATTGACTTGTTTATATATCTTACTTCATTTTCTTGAACAGTTGATACATTAAATCCACCCATAACTGCAGGAGTAATATTATCAGGATGATTTTCATAAGCTAAAGCTAAATTTAAAAGTTTATTTTTATCTACTTTTATTCCTTCAATAGCATATGCACTTGCAATTGCAGAAACAATAACAGCAGATGAACTTCCTAATCCCCTTGAAAGTGGAATTTCATTTATAAATTCAAATCTGAAATTTCTCTTTTTTTGAGTTAAATTATGATAAAAATCGTTAAAGATTGATATAAACATATTGTTATCTTTTAATGCTGGATTATTTGATCCCTCACCTTTTAAAGAAACACTATGAAATTTTGATGGTCTAATAATAACTTGGTTTTTTTTAGCAACAGCTAAACCTAAACAGTCAAATCCTGGACCTAAGTTTGCACTTGTAGCAGGAACAGTTATTTTCATTAATTTCCTTCTTACACGGCTGGTAAATTGTATATAGGCAGTGTATTTTCGTTGAATTCTATATTACCTAAATTTTTTGGTAATTTAAAGTTGTGAATAATAGCGTTATTTTCTATAAAATCCACTTTAATATCATTTTCATCTTTTATAAAATATTTTTTACCTAAAGCTTTTATGGGAGAATTTCCATTAAATTCGAATCCACTACATGCAAAAAGTGGTATATTTTTTGAAATACTTATGGTTTTTAAAAAAACATAAGCAACTTTTATAGCCATAAATGAACCTGGAGTATTTACATAATATAGATTTTTAATATCATATTTTTTTAGAAGTTTTTGAAATACACTAGGTAATTCATCACTTGTTTTACCTTCTATTTGTATTTCTTCTATTAGCTGTTTATTTTCATAAATACCAACTAATACAGGTTTTGAAATAGT
>JBDNBT010000083.1:0-8364 GCA_039767755.1 Sulfurovum sp. | reverse complement strand
ATAACGTGATAGGGATAGATAAAAGAATTCCAATTAGTAAGGCAAAAACTGGATTAGGTGGACATTTTGAAGTACCAAATTCTTGTAAGTCTATACTGCAAGTTATGGTAGTTGATATAGAAGAAGGTCTAGCTACAAATAGCTTTAAAATAAAGAAACTATGCAATAAAAAAGATTTAGTTATAACTGAAGCGTGGAATGACTGAAATAAATAATTCTTATGAGCTTTTAGTTTTTTTAAAAGAGAAAAACTTACTTGAAGATGAGCCTCTAAATTGGTGGCCATCAAATGATCAGTTTGATATTTTCTTAGGATCTGTTTTAACTCAAAATACAAAATGGACCAATGTTGAAATATCTTTAAAAAACTTACATGAATTAAATATAAGATCATTAGATGATATTATAAACATAGATATGAATGTTTTTATAAATGCCATTGCTCCAAGTGGTTTTAAAAATCAAAAATCAAAACGATTAAAACAAATTTGTAAAAATATTATTGAAGACTTTGGTGACTTTGAAAATTTTTGTTCAATAGTAACAAGAGAATGGCTACTTTCTCAAAAAGGTATAGGACCAGAAACAGCTGATGCAATTATGTGTTATTCATGTCTACAAGAATATATGGTAGTAGATTCTTACACTAATAGATTACTAAAATCATTTGGTTACGATTTTGAATCATATGATGATATACAGACATGGTTGGTATACGGAATTAATGAGAACTACGATAAAATAATAAAACTTTATGGCTATGAAATCTCTTTAAATAGAGTTTATTGTAGATTTCATGGAAAAATTGTTGAGTATATGAAACAAAAAGCAAATATGAAAATAATTAATTAGATTTAACTTGTATTTAGAAAACATAATATATAGGATTTTATAAAATGGGTAAACAAGAAAAAATTGTATCAATGTTTAATGATATAGCAGGAACTTATGATGTTGCAAATAGAGTTTTATCAATGGGAATTGATAAATCTTGGAGAAACAAAGCTTGTAAAAAAACTTTTGATCTATATAACAAAAAAGAAATTCCTAAAATAATCGATGTTGCTTGTGGAACTGGTGATATGATTCTTTTTTGGAAAAAAATGGCAAATGAAGAAAATGTAAAGATTGATGAAATTGTAGGGATTGATCCAAGCGTTGGTATGATGGAAGTTGGTAAGAAAAAACTTCCTGAAGTTGAGTTTATTGAAGCTGGTGCTGCTGATATGCCACTTGATAGTGATTGTGCTGATATTGTTTCTATTTCTTATGGAATTAGAAATGTTGTACAAAGACAGGAAGCTTTTCATGAGTTTGCAAGAGTATTAAAAAAAGATGGACTTGTAGTTATCAATGAGTTTACAAAAAATAAAAAAGAAAAGCTAACTGATCATTTGACAGATTTCTATATGAATAAAATCTTACCATCTTTAGGTGGAATGATTTCGAAAAATAAAGAAGCGTATACTTATTTACCAAACTCAATTGATGAATTTTTAACTACAGAAAACTTATGTAAAGAGTTAGAAATAGCTGGTTTAAAACCTGTACATGTAAAGGCTTTCTCTATGAACATTTCTACACTTATTATCGCACAGAAAATCTAAGGATTATTTTGAATAATCCTTTAAGTGTTACAACTCTTAACGCTCAAATTAAATCACTTTTAGAAACTACATTTATGGAAATATATGTAGAAGGTGAAGTTTCTAATCTAACATATCACTCCTCTGGACATATTTATTTTTCAGTAAAAGATACAAACTCTTCAATATCATGTGTAATGTTTAAAGGTAATCGAAAATATCTAAAATTTGAACTAGAAGTTGGACAAAAAGTAGTAATTAGAGGAAGTTTAACTGTATATGCACCTAGAGGGAATTATCAAATTTTATGTAATAAAATTGAGCCATCAGGACAAGGTGCTTTAGCACTCGCATTTGAACAGTTGAAAAAGAAACTTCAAGCTAAGGGTTATTTTGACCCAGAGATTAAAAAAGAACTTCCAAAATATCCTAAAAAAATTGCATTAGTTACAAGTGCAACTGGTGCAGCCATTGAAGATATGAAAAAAGTAGCTCTTCATCGGTGGCCACTTGTAGAATTCACACTCATTAACACGCTTGTTCAAGGTGAGGGTGCTGCTTATGACATTAGTGAATCTATAAAGTATGCAGATACTTTAAATGCAGATATTATGATAGTAGGAAGAGGTGGAGGAAGTATTGAAGATCTATGGGCTTTTAATGAAGAAATAGTAGCTAATGCTATTTATCAATGTAAAACTCCAATTATTTCTGCTGTTGGTCATGAAATAGACTATGTTATTAGTGACTTTGTATCTGATATTAGAGCCGCTACTCCATCAAATGCTGTAGAAATAGCATTACCTGATATAAATGAGCATAGAATTTACTTAGATAATTTATATACACAAATAAATAATAGTTTTGTAAATCATATTAATAAAAAGCAAGAAGTTGTAAATAGCTTAGTAAATATGTTTAAACAAAATTCTGTGCAGTCAAAATTCAAAGTTATTCAATCTGAAATAAACCTAATAAAAGAATCATATAAAAATAGATTAAAACAGAAAATACAATATGAAGAAAATCAAATCTCGCAGGTTTCATCAAGCTTAAAATCTCAAATTCTTCTGAACATTAGACAGTTTCAAAATCAGTTGGACTATTTAAATGAAAAATATAAAATTAATCATTATGAAAATAAAATAAAAGATGGAAAAATAGAAATCTCTAGAGAAAACAAAAAAACTTCTCTAGATAGCTTAAAGAAAAATGATGAGATTATCTTAGAAAATTTAGATCTAAAAGTTAGTTGTATCGTTTCTGAAGTAAAAAAAAGATAAAATAATAAATTATTAAAATATAATTGGGAAAATATGCAAGAAAAAATCAATAAATTAAAACAATTAAAAATACTATTTGTAGAAGATGAAGAAGATTTATTATCAATAATCTCTGATGCTTTAACAAAACTACAAGCCAACTTTATAACTGCTGTAAATGGAGTTGATGCTCTTGAAGTAATTGAAGCAAATAGTGATATAGATATAATAGTTACTGATATCAATATGCCACATATGAATGGTTTAGAGTTATTAGAAAAACTATCAAATAAAGGGATTAAAATACCTGTTATTATAATGTCTGCACATACTGAAACAGAATATATTAACCAAGCAAAAGATTATGGAGTTACAGAATATTTATTAAAGCCATTTGACTTTATTGAGTTTATAGATTTAGTTGCGTCTTTAGATTTAAAGAAGTAAGTTAAAGTAGGAGAAACACTCCTACTTATCATTTTATTTTTATTGATATTATTTTTTGATCTTCAAGTGGTTTATCTCCACCATATCTTCCAGATGTTTTTACATTTTCTAACTTTTTCACTACATTCATACTAGTTCTTTTTACATACCCAAATATTGTATGTTTACCATTTAACCAGTAAGTAGGAACTGTTGTTATGAAAAATTGACTACCATTTGTATCTCTTCCTGCATTTGCCATAGCTAAAATACCAGATTTATCAAAAATAGCATTTGGTGAAAACTCATCTTCAAATGCTTCTCCCCAAATTGATTCTCCGCCTCTACCTGTACCAGTTGGATCTCCACCTTGGATCATAAAGTTTTTGATAATTCTATGGAAAATTAATCCATCATAATATCCATTTTTTGAATGTGTAATAAAGTTTTCAACTGCTTTAGGAGCTAAATCTGGCCTTAATTCTATTTCAATAGTACCTTGATTTGTTTTCATAATTGCAATTGGATTAGAAGCAAATACAAAACTGCTAATTGCTAAAAACATGATAATAATTTTTTTCATACTTTTCCTTTTTTTGTCTTTTCTAAATGTGTAAAAGTATAGTTATTTAGCTTTAAAAAAAAATAAAAAAAACTTTTTTATTGAAATTTAATAAATCTTTGTTAAAATTCGTTAAAATATAGAAAACTAATAGTATATAAACTTGCTAAGAAATAAAAGGAAAACGAATTTATGACTTTTGATATGCTATACAGCAAAATTCATAGAGCAACTGTAACTGATGCGAACTTAAATTATATTGGCTCAATAACTATTGATTCTGAATTAATGGAAGCTTCTAAGTTAAGAGTTGGACAAAAAGTTGATATTGTAAATATTAACAATGGAGAAAGATTCCAGACATATGTAATAAAAGGTGAACCAGGTAGCAAAGATATGTGCTTAAATGGTGCAGCTGCAAGAAAAGTAGAAATAGGGGATAAGATTATTGTAATCTCTTATGCATCTTATAATGAATCTGAATTAGAAAATTATCAACCAACTGTAGTTTTAGTTGATGAAAAAAATAATATAGATTTAATTACTCACGAATTAGTAGGAAGCGATCATGTTTGATGGAATTGATTTAAAAAATCTTAATTTAAATGACATGATGGGTCAAGTTCAAGAAATGGCTGAAAAAGCTAAAGAGCAAAACCAATCTCAACTATTCACATCAAAAGCTGGTGGAGGAATGGTAGAAGTTTCTATTAATGGAAACTCAGAAGTTGTTGATTTAAAAATCGATGATTCACTTTTAGATGATAAAGACTCTTTACAGATTTTATTAATATCTGCTATGAATGATGTAATTAAACAATCAGATGAAAATAAAAAAATGATGGCAATGAACATGTTTGGTAACATGGGTTCATTTGGTCAAAAATAGAAAATTATAATTCAATGAATACTTTGCTAGCAAAATTTGAAGATTATCTTTTAGATAATCTTCCCACTTCACAAACTTTTCACCCGATATTTGAAGATGCTTTGCACTGTATGTTAAAAGCTGGTGGTAAAAGATTTAGACCCATGCTTTTACTTTGTGTTGTAAAATCAAACAAATCACTTTTAATAGATAATGCACTTGATGTAGCTTTAGGCGTAGAGTACTTACACACATACTCTTTAGTTCATGATGACTTACCTGCTATGGACAACGCTGATTTAAGAAGAGGATTTGAAACAATTCATAAAAAGTATGATGAAGTTACAGCAATATTAGTTGGGGATGCTTTAAATACTCACGCTTTTAATTTAGTATCAAATGCTTCATTATCAAATGACATAAAAATTGAGCTTGTTAAGACTTTAAGTAGTGATGGTGGAATAAATGGAATGATTATAGGTCAAGCTATAGATTGCTATTTTGAAAACCAAAAACTAAAGTTAAGTGAGCTTGAATATTTACATATCCATAAAACTGCAAAGCTTATCGCTGCTTCACTTAAAATGGGTGCAATAATAAGTGAATATGATCTTGATACACAAAATAAATTATATGATTTTGGTATTGACTTAGGTTTACTATTTCAAATACAAGATGATATTATTGATGAAACTCAATCAAGCGAAGAAGCTGGAAAAACTACTGCTAATGATAGTGCTAAAAACTCATTTGTAAACTTATTAGGTTTAGATGGAGCAATAAAAGCTGCCAATGATTTAGCAAACAAGTGTACAAATACTCTTAATACACTAGATAATAATCTAAAAAATTCTCTTGAAGATTTACTTTTAAAATATATAAACAGACATAAATAAAAATTTAGATATACTCACGCTTTATAAACTCTTAGTCAAATTAACTCAAACTACTTGACAAATTTTAAAAAATTTTATAAAATTTTGGCACTTAGAAATTTAGAGTGCTAAAATCTAAGTTTTATTAGAAACTTTTAATTTAAAGGATAAATTTATGAATTTTAAACCACTTGGTGAAAGAGTTCTTGTTAAAAGAACAGAAGTAGAAGAAAAAACAGCTAGCGGAATTATCTTAGTTGATTCTGCAAAGGAAAAACCAAACACTGCTACAGTTGTAGCTATTGGTACAAAGATTGAAGATATTAATGTTGGTGATACTGTAGTTTTCGAACAATACAGAGGAACTGAGTTTGAATTAGAAGGTGAAGACTACCTTGTTTTAAATCTTGAAAATATTATAGGAGTTATGTAAGATGGCAAAAGAAATTACATTTAGTGATAGCGCAAGAAACAAATTATATACAGGTGTTGAGAAATTAGCAAATGCTGTAAAAGTTACAATGGGACCAAGAGGTAGAAATGTATTACTACAAAAATCTTTTGGTGCACCTAATATTACTAAAGATGGTGTTTCAGTTGCAAGAGAAATCGAGCTTGAAGATACTATGGAAAACATGGGTGCTCAACTTGTAAAAGAAGTTGCATCTAAAACTGCTGATGAAGCAGGTGATGGTACTACTACTGCTACAGTTTTAGCTCACTCTGTTTACAAAGAAGGTTTAAGAAACGTTACAGCTGGTGCAAATCCAATTATCTTAAAAAGAGGTATGGACAAAGCTACTGAAGCTATTTTAACTGAGTTAAAAGCTGCATCTAAAGTTGTTGCTAACAAAACTGAGATTGAGCAAGTTGCTACTATTTCTGCAAACTCAGATAGCGCTATTGGTTCTATGATTGCTGAAGCAATGGATAGAGTTGGTAAAGATGGTGTTATTACTGTTGAAGAAGCTAAGGGTATTGTTGATGAATTAGATGTTGTTGAAGGTATGCAATTTGATAGAGGCTACTTATCACCATATTTTGTTACAAACTCTGAAAAAATGACTACTGAGATGGAAAACCCATATATTTTATTATGTGAGAAAAAAATCTCTAACTTAAAAGAAATGTTACCAATCTTAGAAGCTGCTAACCAAGCCCATAGACCATTATTAATCATCGCTGAAGATGTTGATGGTGAGGCATTAGCTACTTTAGTTGTAAATAGATTAAGAGGATCATTAAACATTGCTGCTGTTAAAGCTCCAGGTTTTGGTGATAGAAGAAAAGCTATGTTACAAGATATCGCTGTATTAACAAATGGTACAGTTATTTCTGAAGAAATGGGACTTAAATTAGAAACTTCTGGAATTGAAGTTCTTGGTACTGCTACTAGAGTTGTTATTGATAAAGATAACACTACTATTGTTGATGGTGCTGGATCTAATGATGATGTAACTAGAAGAGTAAATGAAATCAAAGCTGAAATGGCTAATACAACTTCTGAGTATGACAAAGAAAAATTACAAGAAAGATTAGCAAAACTTTCTGGTGGTGTTGCAGTTATTAAAGTTGGTGCTGCTACTGAAACTGAAATGAAAGAGAAAAAAGACAGAGTTGATGATGCTTTAAGTGCAACTAGAGCTGCTGTTGAAGAAGGAATTGTTATTGGTGGTGGAGCTGCATTAATTAGAGCTGCTGCAAAAGTTTCTTTAGAATTAGATGGTGATGAGCAAATTGGTGCTGATATTGTTTTAAGAGCTATTAAAGCACCTATGAAACAAATTGCACTTAATGCTGGTTTTGATGCTGGTGTTGTTGTAAATGAAGTTGAAAAAGCTGAAAATGACAATATTGGATTCAATGCTGCAACTGGTGAATATGTTGATATGTTCGAAGCTGGTATTGTTGACCCTGCTAAAGTTGAAAGAGTTGCAATGCAAAATGCTGTATCTGTTGCGTCTTTATTATTAACAACTGAAGCTACAGTTACTGATATCAAAGAAGATCAAGTTACTACTCCTGCTATGCCTGATATGGGTGGAATGGGTGGTATGCCTGGTATGGGAATGTAGTCTGACAAAGACTCATTTTTAACAATTAGTATCTGAGTTGAAACCCCGATGATATCGGGTGTTTCTCTCATCCTTATTTAAATTAGTTTAATACTTTTAAAATTACTTCAGAAAATTTCTTTTTAAAATAATCCTGTAATCATTCCATTGTTATCTATATCAATCTTTTCAGCAGTTGGAATTTTTGGAAGACCTGGCATTGTCATCATATTTCCTGCGATTACTACAATAAAACCAGCACCATTTTCAAGTTTTACTTCACTAATTTCAACGATATGATTTTTTGGCGCTCCTCTTAAAAGTGGATCTGTGGAAAATGACATTTGTGTTTTTGCCATACAAATTGGAAGTCTTCCATATGTCTCTTGCAATTTATCTATTTCTTTTCTGATTTTAGCACTAGCAACTATCTCTTTTGCTCCATAAATCTTAGTAGCAATAGATTCAATTTTTTCCCATAAAGGTAATTTTTCATCATATAAATAGTTAAACTGAGCATCTTTATTATCTACAATATCTACAATCTCATTAGCAAGCTCAACAGCTCCTACTCCACCATCTGCCCAATGAGTTGATATTACACATTTTACACCCAGTTCCTCACATTTTCTTTTTAATAACTTTGTCTCATCATCAGTATCAAACGTAAAATGATTTATACTAACTACTACTGGTAAATTATATTGCTTAGTAATATTAGTTATATGTCT
>JBDNBT010000082.1:0-3170 GCA_039767755.1 Sulfurovum sp. | reverse complement strand
ATAAAAAGAGATAATAAAATGAATGAAAAAATAAAAACATTAGAAAGTCTAGCTAATAAAGCAGATTATTCTTTACTAAATAATTTAAACATAGACCCAAATGCAAACAAAAGTGGTGAGAATTTTCACCCAAGGGAAGTATTTAGTGGTCATTATGTGCCTGTACTTCCAACTCCCATACAAAATCCAACTTACATAACACATAGTAAAAAGTTCTTTGAGGAGTTAGGATTTGATGATTCTTTAGCTAGAAATGAAGATTTTATAAAGATGTTTTCAGGTGAAACTAAAAACTTACCAGAACCCCTTAATAAATATGGTTGGGCAACAGGGTATGCACTATCAATTTATGGAACAGAGTATTACCAACAATGTCCTTTTCAAACAGGAAATGGATATGGAGACGGTAGAGCTGTATCTATTTTAGAAGGTGTTTACAATGGTAAAAGAATGGAAATGCAACTAAAAGGTGGTGGGCGAACTCCTTATTGTAGAGGTGCTGATGGTAGGGCAGTTTTAAGATCTAGTATAAGAGAGTTTTTAGCGCAAGAACATATGCATGCATTGGGTATTAGTACTTCTAGATCACTTAGTTTATATACTTCAACTACTGAAACAGTTAAAAGACCATGGTTTAATAAAAACTCTTATTCAAAAGACCCTGAAGTTATGATTGATGAAGCAGTAGCTATTTCAACAAGAGTAGCCCCTTCTTTTTTAAGGGTAGGTCAACTAGAACTTTTTGCTAGAAGAGCTAGAAAAAATGAGTATGATAATGCAAAAGAAGAGCTAAAACAAATAGTATTACATGCTATAAAAAGAGAATATTCAAAAGAAATAGACGATAATCTAGCCTTTGAAGAAAAGATAGTGTTATTTGCTTTGGAGTTTAGAAATAGACTTACAGATCTAGTTTCAAACTGGATAAGAGTAGGGTATTGTCAAGGAAACTTTAACAGTGATAATACTTCTGTTGGTGGCTTTACTTTAGACTATGGACCATTTGGTTTTATGGATAATTTTGATCCAAGATATCAACCATGGACAGGTGGTGGTGAACACTTTTCTTTTTTTAATCAACCACAAGCTGCTTTACAAAACTATAAAATGTTTTGCAGTGCTTTAACTATATTACTTGAGGATTATCCAAATGCTTTAGAAAACTTAAGTGGTATTAGACAAAGTTTTGGTGAAGCTATGGATGAAAAAATACAAACTATGTGGGCAAAAAAGCTTGGATTAGAAAAGTTTGATGAAAAACTTTACAATGATCTAATAGTTTTAATGATGGAAACTCATGTGGATTACACAATATTCTTTAGGGAACTTTCAAGTATACCAAAAAACATAGAAACACTTGAAAAAAGTTTTTATACAAATTTAGAAAATGAAGATTTAAAAAATAGATGGACAAATTGGCTTGAAACTTGGAATTCAAAAGTAGTATTTAATGAAAAACAAATGAAAGCTATAAATCCTAAATATACTCTAAGAGAATGGTTTTTAGTACCAGCTTATGAAAAAGCTGTAAATGGGGATTACACTTTAATACATGAATTACAAGAAATCATGAATAATCCATATGAGGAACAGTCTATAGAAGTACAAAACAAATATTACAGAAAAAAACCCTTAGAGCTATTTGACATAGCTGGTGTTTCTCACGTATCATGTTCTTCTTAAAAAAGTTTTAATCCATAAAACTTGCAAATGCACCTTCAACACTAGGAATGTTTTTATAATGAGTCTTTGTTAGTCTAACATTTCTAGTATCAAGGTCACAGATAGCTATTCTAAAGTTTGCTCCCATTGATGGTTCTACTACACATATTATTTTATTTTCTATTTGTCTTGTTGCATATATTGTGCCTTGAAGATTATGAAAATAGTACTTTGGGTAACTAAGTGGTGTGATTTCTACAACATCTATTGACTCTTGATTATCAAGGGTTTGAACTATATTTATAGCTTCATCATATGATTCAAAATGAATACACCAATCATCAAATACTTTATTGAAATGTTCTAAGTCTTCATCTAGAAAACCACCTGCTAGTGATTGTAAAGCAAATATAGACACTAAATATACCTTTTAAATTTTTCTTTTTTAATCTCATTTTATATGTGAATTTTAACATAAAAGAGTTTTAAGTATTTGAAAATATGGCTGAAGAATATTTAACACTATATTTAAAGCTAAAATACTATAATCAATAAAATATATAGGAGTGTAATTTGCAAATTAGAGTCTATTATGAAGATACAGATGTTGGTGGAGTTGTATATTATGCAAACTACTTAAAGTTTTGTGAAAGAGCTAGAAGTGAACTTTTCTTTCAAAAGGGATTAAGTCCACATAGTGATGATGAATTTTTTGTGGTAAAAGAAGTACATGCAAACTATGCAAAATCTGCAGTGTTTGGTGATCTATTAGATGTAAATAGTAAACTTACTATTAAAAAAGCAGCTTCTATTATAATGGAACAAAAAATTTATAGAGATGAAGAACTACTTTTTGAGGCTACATTTAAGTTAGCTTATCTAAAAAACTATAAACTATGTAAAATTCCAAAAGAGCTTTTTGATGTATTTGAATAAAACATTTAATAAAAGCTTTTTAGCTTGTTTAATGCTTTTTATCTTTACTTTAAGTGCTTATAGTAATGAACTTTTAATACTTCCTAAACAAAACAAAGAAGCAGTAAGTAAAATTGAGAGTTTAATACTAAACTCTAAAAATGAAATCAAAATAGCTGTATATAATTTTTCATATAAAAAGTTTACAAAAGCCCTTTTAAAAGCTCAAAAAAATGGAGTGAATATCATAGTTTACTTTGATAATAAAAAAGTAAAAGAAGAAAATGATACATATAAACTTCTTAAAAAAAATCACATTAAAACAATTCTAATAAAAGATAAACTTCATACAAAACTAGCGATTTTTGATAACAAAACAGCATATTTTGGAAGTGCTAATTGGACTAAAAAATCATTTAAAGAAAACTACGAGATATTGTATTTTACAAAAGATAAAGAAACTTTAGAGACATTAAATAATTTTTTATCAAATTTAAACTAAAAATTAAGTATTATCAATAAAATTTAAATAAAAAATATCAAAGGAAAATAAATGTTAGAAATCTTTGTCATAGGCTATTGCATATACTTTT
>JBDNBT010000081.1:0-2897 GCA_039767755.1 Sulfurovum sp. | reverse complement strand
GTGTTTCAATAGAAAAAGATAATCTAGAAGAAAAACTAAAATTTTTAAATAGATTAATTTCAAATCTGCAAGAATGTAATAGTGCTAGTGAATGTGAATTTTTATACCCTAAAAAAGAAAAAAATCAAGCCAAAGTAAAAAAAGCACAACCCTATGAAAGCTTCTTCTTTGAAGGCCATAAAATAATGCTAGGTACTAGTGAAAGAGAAAATATATATCTACTAAAAAACAGTAAAGCAAGTGATTTTTGGTTTCACTTAAAAGATAGACCATCAAGTCATGTGATAGTACAAAACACAAAAAAAACTATACCTGATACAGTTATAGAACAAGCTGCAATTATCTGTGCAAAGTTTTCAAGTGACTTTGGTGGAACTTATGAAGTTGATTTCACGCAAAGAAGAAATGTAAAGATACAAAATGGAGCAAATGTACTCTATAATCCTTATACAACTACTGTTGTGAAGGTTTAAACTATAAAGCTTTAAATTTAGAAAAATACAAAAATTATTTCTAAAAGCTTATAAAAGCCAACCTTGTGTATAATATTTAAAATTTATACGCAAGGCTTCTACATATGTCAAATATTATAAAAGACAGTACCACACGAATAAAAACAGCAATAGTACTTTTAATAGCTGTTGTTTTACTAGGTTTAATTGATTCATTTTTCTTATTTTGGGTTGCATTTGGTGTAATGCTAATGGTTGCAATTTCTGAATCAAAAGTTCTATACGGACTAAAATCTGATACTATTTATGTTTATGCTGCGATTATATGGCTAGCTGCTTTTTATTACCCTATGCCTGAAGACTTAATATTCATTGCTGCTATTGGTATGGCATCTCAACTTGCGTATAAAAAAACATTAAATAAAAAACTATTTTTACCACTTTTATATCCAACTGCTTCATTTTTATTTTTACTTTCACTTTATAGTGAATATGGAGTTATGACTCTTTTATGGTTACTTGTGATTGTTGCAAGTGCTGATACTGGTGCGTATTTTGTAGGTAAGAAGTTTGGTAAAACAAAGTTTAGTGAAACTAGTCCAAACAAAACTATTGAAGGTGTAATAGGTGGAGTTTTAATAGCATCTGTTTTAGGTTCATTTTTTGCAATAGGAAGTGTTAGTGTTGCTTATGGAATTATTATTTCTTCTATTGTAGCTTTTGCTTCTGTGTTTGGTGATCTTTTTGAGAGTTATTTAAAAAGAGAGGCTGATGTTAAAGATAGCGGTAACTTTTTACCTGGACATGGTGGAATATTAGATAGAACAGATGGTTATTTGTTTGGTGCAATTGTAATGTTGGTATTACTTAGGATAGCGATGTGATAGTACTTGGGAGTACAGGCTCTATTGGAGTAAATACATTAAATATAGCTAGAAAGTTTAACTTAAATGTTGAGGTTTTAGTAGCTGGTATAAATTTAAAAGTATTAAATGAACAAATAAAAGAGTTCAATCCAAAAGTAGTAGTAATAGCAAATTCTCAAGATATAAAAGATGTAAATCATCCAAATGTTAAAGCAGGGGAAGATGCTATTTTAGAAGCTATTGAAAATAGTACATCTCAAACAGTAGTAAATGCTCTTGTGGGGTTTTTAGGATTAAGACCCACATTAAAAGCTATAGAATGCAATAAAAAAATAGCTCTAGCAAATAAAGAATCACTAGTAGTAGCAGGAAAGTTCATAGACCAAACAAAGCTTAGTCCAATAGATAGTGAGCACTTTGGATTATGGTATTTACTTCAAAATAAAAAAGTAGACTCTATGCTTATAACTGCTAGTGGTGGTTCTTTTAGGGATTATTCACATAATGAACTAAAAAATGTATCCATAAAAGAAGCCCTAAATCATCCAAATTGGTCAATGGGAAATAAAATCACAATAGATAGTGCTACTATGACAAACAAAATGTTTGAACTTATGGAAGCTGCTTGGCTTTTTGATACAAAAAAACTAGATGCTGTTATAGAAACAAAGTCTTTAATTCATGCTCTAATAAACTTCAAAGATGGTAGCACAACAGCCCACATTGCAAATGCATCTATGCAACTACCTATTGCATATGCTATTTTAGGAAAATGTGATGAGCAAATACTTGATCCCGTTGATTTAGTTGAAGTTGGGAATTTAGAGTTTAGAAAAATAGAAAGTCAAAGATATCCTATTTGGGATATAAAAGATGAAATTTTATCAAACCTTGATTTAGGTGTGGTTTTAAACGCTTCAAATGAAGTGGCTGTGCAAAAGTTTTTAAATAGTGAAATCGGATTTTTAGAAGTATCTAAAATGAACTTAGATGCAATAAATAAATTTAATAATGTAAAAGTAAATAATCTTGATGATATATTTACTATAGATAAAGAAGTGAGAAAATATTGTGAGTCTTGATTTACTTATACCATTTGGGATATTACTAGCTTTAGTTGTGTATTTGATTTATAGTCGTTCAAAATTTGAAAAAGATGTAGTAAAGTTATATGAAGAGAAGTTTGAAGAGTGGAAAGAAACTAGTGATTTCTCTGCTGATGAAAAACCAGAACCAAAAGTTCTAGCTGGACTTATTTATAAAACTGGTTATAAAGTTGATATTGAACTTATTGATGAAAGTGTTATGAGAAGTATAGTAAAAGGTTCATATCAAGTAAAAAATGTAAAAGATTAATTTATAAAATTTAAGAGGTATTGATTTTGAGTAGAAGAGTATTAATATTACACGGTTTAGGTGGTAGTGATTTTCCCCATTGGCAATCACACTTAGCAGCTGATTTAATAAAAGAAAACTATGTGGTGTCTTTTCCTGCTTTTCCAAATAGAGATAATCCAAATTTACAAGAATGGAAAGAGTTCTTAAAAAAAGAGTTAGAACACTTTAAACCTGATTATGT
>JBDNBT010000080.1:0-9500 GCA_039767755.1 Sulfurovum sp. | reverse complement strand
CCAAAAGCTCAAGAAGTTGTAAGGGACTTAATTAATATGTATGAAAATGAAAAAATAGATAATGAAACATTTGAAGAATATGATTCAAGGATATTGTCTATGCAATCTGTTGAAAACTTACAAGCTAAAATAGGATTATAATCCTACTTTAGTTTATATCCACTTCCTGAAACATTTACAATAAAATCATTTCCTATCTTTTTTCTCAAATCCCTAACTACACTTCTAATAGCAGATACACTCATAAAATTACCAGCCCAAACTTGCTCTTCTATTTCTTCGTATGAGAATATTTTTTTGTCATTGCTTGATAATAGTTTTAGTAAAAGACCCTCTTTTTTGTTTAGACTTATTACTTCATTTTCATTTGTTAAATCATTTATTTCATTTAAATCAATATTAAACTCTATACTTTCACTAATTCTAAAAAGTTTAGGTTCATTTATTTCAAGATTATCTAAGTAAGCTTCCAAAGCTTCAAATAGTTCATCTTCTGTTATTGGTTTTATTAAATATCTATTAACACCTTTATTTATAGCATTTACTAAAAGGTCTGTATCTGTATGAGCAGAAACTATTATATTAAAAGACTTAGTATTTCGTTTTTTTAATTCTTCTAACAATTCAAAGCCACCCATATTTGGCATTTTTAAATCAGTCATAATAACATCTGGTTGATATTTTTCATATTGATCTAAACCATCATAACCGTCTATTGCAGTATAAACTTCCTTAAAAAAGAACTTTAACATTGAAACAATATTATTTCTAATAATTCTTTCATCTTCAACTAATAGTATTGTTTTACTTTTTAATCTATCAAGCTTCATTATAAACCTTTGAAATACTAACTTTAAACTTAGCACCATTTTCAATATTTTCTACACTTAAACTACCTTGCATATGCTTTTCAATAATTTCTTTTGAAATATATAAACCTATTCCTGTTCCACTATTTTCTTTAGTAGTAAAATATGGCTCAAATATTTTATTTATTATTGAATCATTTATACCACCAGCGTTATCAGTAACTTCACAATATACATTTTTTTCATCTTCACTTATGTTTATTTCAATTTTAGGATTTACTATTTGTTTTTGAATCAGAACATCCTTTGCGTTTGAAATAAGATTTAATACAACTTGAGAAAACTCATTAGCATAACCATATGCACTTATATTTTCACATGCTGTAATTTTAATATTTATATTATAGTTTTCTAAAGTTGCCTGAGTAATTTTATAAGCCTTAGTAATCTCATCTTTTAATATAAATATCTCTTTTCCTTTGTTTGGTTTAAAAAAGCTTCTAAAGTCATCAATTGTTTGAGACATATATTTAAGCTGATCATTTGCTTCATACATTCTTTCATCAATAAATTTTCTATCAATTCCAGCTGATATAGCAGTCCATTTTATATTCATCATAATAGCACTTACAGCACTTATAGGCTGTCTCCATTGATGGGCTATATTTCCTATCATTTCACCTAAAGCAGCCAATTTTGATTGCTGTATAAGCATATTTTCTTTTTCTCTTTGTTTAAAAACTTCATTTTGCACCCTACTTTCAAGGTTTTTATTAAACTCATCTAATTCTAGAACTTTTAATTCTAAGGACTCATTTAATCTTGAAATTTTTTCTTCATGAAGTTTTTTTGTTCTTTCATAAATCAAAAGGGTAATAATAGCTCCAATTGATGCAATAACTAAAAATAGTATAGTTTGTTGATTGTCTTTTTTTATCACATCTAGTTTATTTATTTCATTGTTAATATCAAAACTTACAGAAATCCCACCCCTAATATCACCTATTTCATATCCTTGTTTAGCATGACAAGCTAAGCACTCTTTTTGAGTAACTAAAGCTCCCATAAATTTGAATTCATTACCTTTTATTTCCCAATAATATGGTTCTGAAGGATTTTTATCAAAATAGTCTAAAATCTCTTTCTCAAACTTTGTTGGGGCATTATTTTCATTTATAAGTTTATTACTTGTTATTTTTAAACTAAATCCATCTCTTTGGCTTGCTATATTTGATATTTGTCTTGTCATAAAAGCTGGATTAATCCATACTAGTTTACTTCCATCTTCTGAGTTTATATATCCTGGATTTAAATGGGGATTTGGGGCTAGATCATCTGCTTTTACATATACACCTTCAAATTGTGCATTCCAATGTCTCATATCTACTATTAAATTAAATATTGTAATAGCTTTATTTTTTAAACTGCTAAATAATAAATCCTCTTGAATTTCATAGGAGTTTTTTAATGTGTATCCGATTAAAACAAATAATGACAATGAAAAAAATATAAACAGATATATAAATGACTTTTTAATTTTATGTTCCTAGTATTTTATAAATTGAATTATACAACACAAGAAAAAAGCTATTTGTATATTTTTTATACACTAAATTTTAATTATCCTATCTTTTTCCTCACATTACTTGATTTAATACTTTCGTCCATAAGATAAATATATAACTTAAACAAAAGGAGATACAAATGGCGTATATAGAACCGTCTGAGTTTACTACCAAAATGGTAGATGCTGGTGAACAAAAAGTATTTATGTCTACAAAAGACACATTAATTAGAGCATATATGGCAGGGGCTATTTTAGCTTTAGCTGCAGTTTTTGCAATTACAGTTGCAATGAAATCAGGTTCCCCAATACTAGGAGCTTGTTTATTCCCTGTTGGATTTATTATGTTGTACTTAATGAAATTTGACCTTTTAACTGGTGTATTTACATTAGTACCACTTGCACTAATTGATAAAAGACCTGGTGTTACTGTTAAGCAAATGCTTAGAAACTGGGGATTAGTTGCCTTAGGTAACTTTGGTGGTGCATTTACAGTTGCTGTACTAATGTCATTTATTTTTACAATTGGTTACAACGTTGATGCTGGTGCTATTGCTACAAAAGTAGCTGGTATTGGTGAAGCTAGAACTTTAGGTTATGCAGAACATGGTGTTGCTGGTTGGATTACAGTATTTATTAGAGGTATGTTATGTAACTGGATGGTTTCAATGGGTGTTGTTGGAGCAATGATTTCAACTACAGTTTCAGGAAAAATCTTAGCTATGTGGATGCCTATTATGTTGTTCTTCTTCATGGGATTTGAACACTCTATTGTAAATATGTTTTTATTCCCATTCTCATTAATTATGGGTGGAGATTTTACAATTACTGATTACCTTTTATGGAATGAACTTCCAGTTGCACTTGGGAATTTAGTTGGAGGATTATTGTTTGTTGGATTAATGCTGTATGCTACACACGTTAAAACTTCACCAAAAAGAAACTTAGACACATCAAGAGATGACAAAGTTGCTTAAACATTAAATACAGATCTTAAAAATATAAAAATACATGGGGAAAGTAAAGGCTTCACTTTCCCCACTTTTTATCTTACTAAAGTACTAAGAAACTTAGTCTTTTAGTAATTTAAAAAACTGAAAGGATTTAAAATGACAAAAATTGAAATGACAGAAGAGATTATAGTTGCTAAAAAAAGTTTAGGTTTATCTTGGGAAGAGATATCTTCAAATGTTGGTTTAGGAAGTGTATTTTTAACTTCTGCTTGTTTAGGTCAAAATAGTTTGAAGAAAAAATATGCAAAGAAACTATGCGAAGTTCTAAAGCTTTCTAAAGATGTTGAAAAAACATTAATAGAATTCCCATACAAAACTTGGGAAAAAGATATTCCAACTGATCCAGTTGTTTACAGGTTCTATGAAGTAATTGGTGTTTATGGAGATACGATTAAAGAACTTATTGGTGAAAAATTTGGTGATGGAATTATGAGTGCAATTGATTTCTCAATGGATATTGATAAAGAAGAAAATCCAGCTGGTGATAGAGTAGTTATTACTATGAATGGAAAATTCTTACCTTATAAATCTTGGTAATAAGTTATGAGCTCAAGTGAGCTTATAACTACTTAATATACAGGATAAACTATGCAAAAAAATCTTCAAATCTCTTATGGTCATTACACTTCTAAAGGTGTTAAAAAAATCAACCAAGACTACCATGAAATTAAGATCCCAAAAGAACCACAACTTACAACAAAAGGTATTTCAATTTGCATCGCTGATGGTATAAGTAGTAGTGATGTAAGTCAAGAAGCTAGTCGAGTTAGTATTCAAACATTTTTAGAAGATTATTACTGTACAAGTGAGGCTTGGAGTGTAAAAAATGCTGGAACAAAAGTAATAAACGCAACAAACTCTTGGCTATATTCAAAGAATAAAGAAAATCAATACCACCTTGAAAAAGATAGTGGGTTTGTATGTACTTTTACAAGTTTGATTTTAAAATCAAACACTGCACATATTCTTCATGTAGGGGATATTAGAGTTTATAAAATAAGGAATTATCAATTAACACAATTAACAACTGATCATAGAACTTGGGTATCAAAAGATAAAAGCTATCTTGCACGTGCTTTAGGAATTGATTCTGTTTTAAATACTGATTATGAATCAACACCTCTTGAAAAAGATGACCTATTTTTACTTATGACAGATGGTGTTTATGAATTTATAAATAATGAAACATTCATAAATGAAGTCTCTTCTTATAAAGGTGATTTAAATGATTTAGCAAAAAAGTTAGTAAATGCTGCAATTGAAAATAAAAGTGATGATAATCTAACACTACAAATTGTTAAAATTGATAATTTACCAAAAAAACAAGTAAATGAAGTACAAAGTGAAATCTATGAAAAACCAGTTCATCAAGATTTAAAAGAGCAAGATGAATTTGATGGTTTTAAAATTTTAAAGACACTTAATTACAACAGTAGAAGTCATGTTTATTTAGCCATTGATTTACAAACTCAAGATAAAGTTGTAATAAAAATTCCATCATATGAATTCAAAGAAGACAATGCCTATTTAGAACGACTATTAATGGAAGATTGGATTGCAAAGAGATTAAACAATAAGCATGTATTAAAAGCATATGAACAAAATAGAGAAAAAAACTATTTATATGTAGTTACAAATTTTATTGAGGGGCAAACTTTAGCACAGTGGATAAAAGATAATCCAAGTCCTACTTTAGAAGAGGTTAGGGATATTGTTGATCAAATAGCAAATGGACTTCAAGCATTTCACACTTATGAAATGGTTCATCAAGATTTAAGACCTGAGAATATTTTAATAGATAAAAACAACCATGTAACAATAATCGATTTTGGTGCTACTAAAGTTGAAGGTATTTTAGAAATTGATAGTTTCACAAAACATTTTCATATTCAAGGAACTGTTTTATATAGTGCACCTGAATATTTTCTTGGAGATATAGGAAGTGTAAAATCAGATATTTTTTCCCTTGGTGTTATCATTTACTATATGTTATCTGGAAAATTTCCTTATGGAAATGATGTTGCAAAAAGTACAACAAAATCAGCACAAAATAAACTTAAATATTCTCCAATTATAAATAGAGAAATAAAAATTCCAAGATGGTTCGATGAAACAATAAAAAAAGCATTAAGTGTGGATCCGAATCATAGATACAGTTTATTATCAGAATTCATTTATGATCTAAAAACACCAAATCCTAAATTTCTAAGTAAAAATAAGATTCCAATTATGGAAAAAAATCCAATTAGGTTTTGGCAAGTATTATCATTTATACTCTTTACACTTAATATTACATTACTCATAAAATTAATGTAAATTTAAGTATTAAAACTATTTTAAATATATATTTATATTAAATAATATTAATTTTAATGTATATTTAAGAATAATTGAACATTTTTTATACAGTTGTTTAGACACAACAACTTGTATTTTTGGAATAATTATTATTACACAAAGGAAGAATATATGAAAGAAAAACTTGTAGTCATTGGAAATGGAATGAGTGGATTAAGAGTTGTTGAGGATATCCTTGAATCAAACAAAGAGTTATATGATATAACTATTTTTGGTGATGAGCCCCATGTTAATTACAACAGAATAATGCTTTCATATATTTTATCTCAAGAAAAAACATTTGAAGATACTATTATTAATCATCAAGAGTGGTATGATAAAAATAATATCACTTTACACAAAGGTGATGAAGTAGTTTCAATTGATAAAGAAAATAAAAAAATCTTATCAAAATCTGGGAAAGAAGTCTCATACGACAAACTAATTATTGCAACAGGTTCTAAGGCATTTGTTCCAAAAACTGAAGGAAGTGGCTTAGAAAATGTTATTGCCTTTAGAAACAAAGCTGATGTTGACACTATCATGGAAACTATTGACAAAAATAAAACAGCTGTAGTTGTTGGTGGTGGTTTATTAGGTCTTGAAGCTGCATATGGAATTGCTATGCATGGAATTAAAACTGTTTTAGTTCACAGAAGTGGTTCAATCTTATCTCAACAACTAGACAATACAGGTGGAAAACTTTTACAAAAAAATCTTGAAACTTATGGTATTAAGTTTAAATTAAACACAACAGTTACTAAAATATCTGGTAAAGAAAAAGTTGAAAAAGTAAGTTTTAGTGATGGTCTTGAAGTTGATTCAAATATAGTTGTTTTTGCAACAGGTATTATTCCAAACACAAAACTAGCTAAAAATCCAAATACTAATCTTGAAACAAATAAGGGTATTTTGGTTGATGATTACATGAAAACAAGCGATGATAATATTTATGCTGTTGGAGAATGTGTTGAACACAATGGAAATACTTATGGCTTAGTTGCACCATTATATGAGCAAGGAAAAGTATTAGCAAAAAAACTTGCAGGTGAAGATACTCAAGCATATAGTGGTTCAACCCTTTCAACAAGACTAAAAATCTCAGGTATAGATTTATTTAGTGCAGGTGATTATTTAGGAGATGAAACAACAGAAGAACTTATCTTACTTGATGAAAAAGTTGGAATCTATAAAAAGCTAGTAATCTATGATAATAAGATCATAGGAATAGTACTTTATGGTGATACGGTTGATGCATCATGGTACTTAAAACTTTTAAAAGAGCATACAGATATTAGTGATTTAAGAACAAAAATACTATTTGGGAAATCAGCATTATCAGGAGACTCTGGTCATGGTGGCGATGATATAAACTCTATGTCTGATGACGAAGAGATCTGTGGATGTAATGGTATTTGTAAAGGTGATGTTGTAAGTGCAATAAAAGAAAAAGACTTGAAATCATTAAGTGATGTTAAAACTTGTACTAAAGCAGGAGCTTCATGTGGTTCTTGTTTAGGAATTGTAGAACAGATATTAGTTAATACTTTAGGTGATGAATACAACAACACTCCAGAAGGTATATGTTCATGTACTACAAAAGGCCATGGTGAAATCAAAAAGATCATTGATAATGGTAATTTTGAAACTGTATATGATGTATTTAAAAAAGCTTCATGGAAAACACAAGATGGTTGTGCAAAATGTAGACCTGCAATAAACTACTACTTACTTGTTAAATACAACGATGATAAATATCAAAATGATAAAAGATCAGCTTTAGTAAATGATAGAAACTATGCAAACATACAAAAAGATGGAACATATTCAGTTGTTCCTAGAATTTGGGGTGGATTAACTACTCCAAAAGAATTAAAAGATATCGCTGATATTGCAGTTAAATATGAAGTTCCTACTATTAAATTCACAGGTGGCCAAAGACTTGATATGTTTGGTGTACCAAAAGAAAAATTAGCCCCAATTTGGAAAGATTTAAATGATTGTGGTTTTGTATCTGGACAAGCTTATGCAAAGGGTTTAAGAACTGTTAAAACTTGTGTAGGAAATACATGGTGTAGATTTGGTACTCAAGATTCTATGAATATGGGTGTGATTATTGAAAAACTAACATGGGGTTCATGGACTCCACATAAGTTTAAAATAGCAGTATCGGGGTGTCCTAGAAACTGTGCTGAAGCTACAATTAAAGATTTAGGTGTAATTGGAGTTGATTCTGGCTGGGAAGTTCATATAGCTGGAAATGGTGGTATAAAAGTTAGAGTAACTGATTTACTTTGTAAGGTTGGAACTGATGAAGAATTACTTGAATATGTAAAAGCCTTCATGCAATTTTATAGGGAAGATGCATATTATTTAGAAAGAACAGCCCATTGGGTTGAGAGGGTAGGATTACAATATGTTAAAGATGAATTACTTAATTTAGATAGGGTTCATTTTTGGGCAAGAAAATTTGAAGAATCACAAAAATCTGCACAAGTTGATCCATGGGCAAAAGCCATTGAAGATGGATTTACAAAAGAGTTTGACAAGATTGTAATTAGTCCTGATGAATCACATAGTTTTGAAGCAAAGGAGACAGTGTAATGTCTAATTGGTATAAAATATCTAAAATTGAAGATATCCCTAAAATGGGTTCAAGAATAGTAGAAATAAACAACATAGATATAGCAATATTTAGAACAAATAATGATTCCATTTATGCAATAAACAATACATGTCCACACAAACAAGGAAAACTTAGTGAAGGATTAGTTCATGGTGATGTTGTAACTTGTCCTTTACATAATACAGATATTTCTCTAAAAAGTGGTGAATCATTAAACCAAAATTATGAATGTACTAAAAAGTATGAAACAAAAATAGATAATGATTTAGTTTATCTACAATTTTAAAGAAAGTATTAAAGATGAAAATTGAAAAACCTCAAAATAAAGTATATTTAGTTGGATGTGGCTTAGGTGATGTTGAGTTACTTACTATTAAGGCTTACAATACTATTCAAAAAGTAGATGTGATTTTATATGATTATTTAATTAGTCAAGAGATTTTAGACATAATTCCACAATATACTAAAAAAGTTTTTGTGGGAAAGAAAAAAGGTCATCACTCTTTATCCCAAGAAGAAATAAACAAAATCATTTTAAAGTATGCAAAACAAGGTAAATCAGTAGCTAGATTAAAAAGTGGTGATCCATTTGTTTTTGGTAGAGGTTCTGAAGAACTATATGATATGGTTAAATATGGAATTAAAACAGAAGTAATTCCAGGAATTAGTAGCTCTATATCAGGTTCATCACAAGCTGGTATTCCAATTACAGCTAGACATTATTCAGCTGGTTTTACAGTTGTAACTGCACACTTAAAAGGTAATACTTTAAACTTAGACTGGGTAGATATCTTAAATAAAGAAAATCACACAGTTGTAGTTTTAATGGGACTTAGTAAAACAAAAGAGATACAAGAAAAAGCTTTAAACATGGGAATTAATCAAAATAAAGATTGTGCAATAGTATCAAATGCAAGTAGAACTAATCAAAAAGTTGTAACTTGTAAATTAAATGAATTGCATGAAAGTTCAAAGGGCTTTGAATCTCCTGCAATTTTAGTATTTGGAGATGTTGTAAAATACAAACAAGAGATTGAAGAGTTAAAAAGTTTAGAAGGTAGTGTAAAAATAACTGTGTAAATTCAAAAAAGACAATTTATTAGATAGAATAAAAAACAACTATCTAGTAAATTTATTTAAAGGATTTACAT
>JBDNBT010000079.1:0-4965 GCA_039767755.1 Sulfurovum sp. | reverse complement strand
TATTAATTGAAATTTCAAAGAATTTATTTTATATTTTAAAATTTCTCTTGCAAGATTTGCATACCTAGTTTTTAAATCTTCTTTTGAAATTTTTTTAATATTAATGTAAATTTTTTTTCTTTCAAAACAAAAATAGAATTTATTTTTAATATATGAAAAGTCATTGTTCAATATGATTTTCGTATTTTTATCTAAGTTTTTATAGGATTTGAAGAATATAATTTCATACTCAGCTTGTATATTTTGTAAGTTTTTATTATTAAGGATTAGTTTCATAAGTATATTGTAATAAAAGAAAGTAAAACTTTCTTTTATATATTAGTTTTTATCTAAACAATTTAAATCAGAGTATGCAGTTTCAAGTCTAGCAATCATTGTTTCTTGACCAGCTCTTAACCACTTTCTTGGATCATAATAAGACTTATTAGGCTTATCATCACCATCTGGATTACCTATTTGACCTTGTAAGTAGTTATGGTTTTTAGCTACATAAGCTCTTACACCATCCCATGTTGACCATTGAGTATCAGTATCAATATTCATTTTAATTACACCGTAACCAATAGCTTCTCTAATTTCACTTAATAATGAACCAGAACCACCATGGAAAACAAAATCAACAGGCTCTACAGCAGTTGAATGTTTTTGTGCAATAAATTTTTGTGAGTTATCTAAAATCTTTGGACTTAGTACAACATTTCCTGGTTTATATACACCATGAACATTACCAAAACTAGCTGCAACTGTGAAGTTTTCACTAACTTTACTTAATTCTTCATAGGCATAACATACTTCTTCAGGTTGAGTGTATAAAAGTGCGTTATCAATTTCTGTGTTATCAACACCATCTTCTTCTCCACCAGTAATACCTAACTCAATTTCTATCATCATATCAAGTTTGTTCATTCTTTCAAAATACTCTACACAAGTAGAAATATTTTCTTCTAAGCTTTCTTCACTTAGATCTAACATATGAGAAGTGTATAAAGGTCTTCCTGTTTTTTCAAAGTGCTCAATACCTGCGTCTAACAATCCATCAATCCATGGTAATAGTTTTCTAGCTGCATGGTCTGTATGTAAAATAACAGGTATTCCATAAGCTTTAGCCATAGTATGAACATGCATAGCACCACTAACACCACCTAAAACAGCAGCATCTGAAGTTTTTAAACCTTTACCTGCATAAAACCCAGCTCCACCGTTTGAAAACTGTACAATAATTGGAGAGTTTACTTTAGCAGCTGCTTCAAGAACAGCATTAATAGACTCAGTACCAACTACATTTACAGCTGGAATTGCAAATTTATTTTCTTTTGCATATGCAAATAACTTTTTAGCTTCACTACCTGTTAATACACCAGGATTAACTACATTTAATACACCCAAGATTTATCTCCTAATTATTTAATTACAATGTTTGCTTTTGATCTTAAATCATCAGCAAGTTTCTTAACATTTTCGTTATATTTTTGTGTTGATAACATTTTTGAAATTTTATCTTTCACTTCATTAAAAGTCATAGTTTTAGCAGCAATATTGTCAATTAAATAAATAATGTGAAAACCAAATTGAGTTTTAACAGGAGCTTGTGAAATAGTAGCTTTGCTTAAAGAAGCAGCAGCAGCTGAAAACTCAGGCACCATTTGAGCAGCTTGGAACTTACCTAAATATCCACCACTTTTACCAGATGGACCAGTTGATTTAGTTTTTGCTAATTCAATAAAATCTTTTTCTAAATCTTTTGAAGCGTTTAATTGCTTAATTAAAGCCTTTGCTTCATCTTCTGTTTTTACAAGAATATGTCTAGCTTCTAACATCTGTGGTTGTTTGAATTTTTCTTTATTCTCATTAAAAAATTTATCAATTTCAGAATCTGTGATTTTAGTATCTCTTAATTCATTTCTTTGCCATACTTGAAATGCTAAATCATCTTTTAGTTTTGATAAACTTTCTTGATAATCCTTATCTTTTTCAATTTCATTATTAAATGCATGCTTAGATAATAATTTCTTATTAATAATTTGATCTAATACATTCTTTTGAGCTTTATCAGGTAAAGAGTCAAAATCAACTCTTGGGTCTTGTATAGCTATATTGATATCAGCTTTAGTAATATTTACACCATCAATAGTTGCATAAATATCTTTTGCAACAGATGAAGAAATAATTAAAGAAACAGCAGTAATTGAACTTAGGATAATTTTTTTCATTTCATTCCTTAAAATTTTTATTTATATTTTATCTTTTAAATAGTAACAAGTAACTTTAAAGATTTTCACGAATTTAGAAATTTAACTTAAAAAGACTTTAAATTTTGTATTTTTTATGTTATAATTCGGCAAAAATTAAAGTTTACTTAAATAAACGTAAGCGAATAGGACTGTTAAAATATGAGAATACTTATAATTGAAGATGAAATTACATTAAATAGAACTTTAACAGAGGGATTAACTGATTTTGGATATCAAGTTGACTCTGCAGAAAACTATAAAGATGCAGAATATTTCATTGATATTAGAAATTATGATTTAGTATTAACTGACTGGATGTTACCAGACGGTGATGGTATTGAAATTTGTAAAATTGTTAAAAATAGAAGTTCAAGAACTGCTGTAGTTATATTATCAGCTAGAGATGACAAAGATTCTGAAATCGAAGCTTTAAAATCTGGTGCAGATGATTATATTAAAAAGCCATTTGACTTTGATATCTTATTAGCTAGAATTGAAGCTAGATTAAGATTTGGTGGAACTAATATTATTGAGATTGAAGACTTATCAATTAACCCTGATGAAGAGAAAATCGAATATAAAAATGAGGAAATCGAATTAAAAGGTAAGCCTTTTGAAGTATTAACTCACTTAGCTAGACACAGAGATCAAATTGTTTCAAAAGAGCAGTTATTAGATGCTATCTGGGAAGAGCCTGAGTTAGTTACTCCAAACGTAATTGAAGTTGCTATTAACCAAATAAGACAAAAAATGGATAAACCATTAAATATTTCTACTATAGAAACTATTAGAAGAAGAGGATACAGATTCTGTTACCCTGATAACGGAAACGCAGAAGCTAAGTAAGCACTTCTACACCTATGAAATCAGAAAGTATATATAAACAGTTTTATAATAAACTGATTATAGCTACTTCTTTTTTCATAATTTTACTCTCAATTATTTTTTATATTTACACAAAAAATACTGTTTATGAAAACATTCATAAAGATATGTTAATCGATGCAAAAGCTATTCATAAAGAACAATTAATTGCCACACAATCTTTAAAAAATAAAAATGTAGCCATAAGATTAGTTACAAATAATTCAATTAAAAAATATAAATTTATAAACTTTGAAAATGAAGATATAAACTATATAAAACTACTATATCCCTTTGATTTGGAAAAAAACCTTTTCCTTGAAATAACAAGAAATATAGACTATGAAGTTGAAATACTAAATTCAATTATATTTAGAAACTTATTTATACTTGCCATTCCAGGTTTTTTACTAATGCTAGTATTTTCACTATTTTTATCAAGGTCTTTATTAAAACCTATTATTGATATAAATAATACCTTATCAAATATGGATGAAAGCTCACTAACTAAAATAGATAAAAAAGACTTACCTGTGGAGTTTCACACACTAACAGATTCTTTAAATGCACTAACAAATAGAATAGAAACAAACATAAAGTTTAAAAAAGAACTCTTCATAGGTGCAGCCCATGAGTTAAAAACTCCCTTAGCAGTAATGAAGTTAAAAAATGAAGTTACACTTAGAAAAAAAAGAGAGATAAATGAGTATGAAGACACCCTAAACTTATCAATAAAATCAATAAATGATATGAATATAATGATATCTTCAATCCTAGATATAGGTAGAGCAGAAGGTGCCCAGTTTGAAAAGACAACAAACATAGATATTGTAGAATACACAAAAAACAAAGTAAATGATTACAGACTTTTAAGTGCTCAAAAAAATATCACTCTAAACTTCTTTTCAAATGTAACCACATATAGATACAATATACAAGTCACTTTATACCATCAAATACTTCAAAACTTTGTTCAAAATGCAATAAAATTTACAGATGAAAAGAAAACAATAGCAATAAGACTTAGAAAAACTCAAGAAGAACTAATACTAACAGTAACTGATGAAGGCATAGGAATAAAAGAAGATATAGATTTATTTGCTCCCTTTAAAAGAATAGGAAATAAAAGTGGAGTTGGATTGGGCCTATTTTTAGCAAAAAATGCATCGGATGCTTTAAGGGCTGATATATCTATAAAAAATAGAAACGATGGTCAAAATGGATGTATTGCAAAGTTAGTACTTCACAATACATAGGGCATCAAAGTTAGCTTATATAAACTTTCTATATTCTTTTTGAAACACTTTTGTTCTAAAAAGTTTTAGACTCAATTTACAAATTCTTCTAGTGTAGTCAAATCACCTTCCATATTTCTAGCTTCTTCCATGGCTTTTAATGTAGTTTCATTAGGAACCTTTAGTTCAAAAGGTATACCTCTTTCCATTTTTACCTTTTTTAAAAAAAGTGTAATAGCTTGAGATGTACTTAAACCTAATTCACTAAAGATAGATTCTACTTCATTTTTAAGTTCACTATTAACTCTTGCTCTAACTGTTGAATCTAGTGTCATAATTAAATCCTGTATATTTTTGTTTAATTGTAGCATTTATAGGCTACAAAGTCAATTGTGAGATTTTTTTAGTTACTAGAAATTAGCTGCGTGTTCTATCTTTGTACATTTATTTTGAACTACTTTCATACCCGCTTGCTCAGCTTTAGCAGCAGCTTCGTTGTTTACTAGTCCTAACTGAGTCCAAACGATATCTATATCACCTCTTTTAATAGCTGAATCAACAACAGCAGCTATAGCATCTGGCTTTCTAAAGATATCTACCATATCAATTTTAAATGGTATTTCTTCTAAGCTTCT
>JBDNBT010000078.1:0-6869 GCA_039767755.1 Sulfurovum sp. | reverse complement strand
GTGAGTTAGCATATTATCATATTCCATGGGTATTATATATAGGTTTATTTACTTTAACTTTAGCTACTTTTGGTGTATTAAGTGCAAAAGAGTTAAGAAATCAAGTTGCTTATTTAGTTTTAGCTTCAGTTAGTATTTTACTTGTATCAATCGGTATTAATACAGCAGATGCTTTAAGTGGAACAATCTATTATATGATTCACTCTACTTTACTAGCAGGTGGTTTCTTCTTAGTAGCTGATATTATATTAAAAGCTAGAGGAAGTGGTTGTTTAGAAACAAAAATGCCAATATTTAAAAGTGCTATTTTAATTGGTAGTTTGTTTTTTATCTTTTCTATTGCAGCAGCTGGATTACCACCATTATCAGGTTTCTTTGGAAAAATCATGATTTTAAGTGCAGCTTTAGAGCATAAAGATACTGCAATTATATTTAGTATTGTTCTTGCAAGTAGTTTATTAATAATAGTAGCTTTAGCAAAAACAGGTACTACAATATTTTATGACACAAAAAGTGATGAACCCGTTAGAAGTTATACATTATCAAAGTCGTCATTAGCAGCCATATTCTACTTATTTGCATTTGCACCTATTTTAGTAATATTTGCAAATCCAATAACTGAAATAACAAGCTCAATAGCTTTAAATATATTTGATACTAGTAATTATATTACTACAGTTTTAAACTTTGAAACGAGGCCTTAAAATGAAAAGAATATTACCTCACCCTGTATTAAGTTTAGCCTTATTAATTATTTGGCTTTTATTAAACAATACAATAGCCTTTGGACATGTTGTATTAGGTTCTATTTTAGCCATATTAATACCTTGGTTTACTTCAGACTTTTGGGCTGATAGAGTACATTTTAAAAATCCAAAAGTATTTTTAAAATTTTCACTAGTAGTTTTATACGATATAGTAGTAGCTAACCTAACTGTTGCAAAACAAGTAATAGGCTCAAATGATAAATTAAAGCCTATGTTTTTCAACGTACCTTTAGATATTACTCATCCTTTAGGAATAAGTACATTAGCTAGTACTATTTCTCTAACTCCTGGTACTGTAAGTTGTGATCTTAGTGAAGATCACACATATTTAGTAGTTCATGGTTTAGTAATAGATAATGAACAAGAAACAATAGATGAAATCAAAGAAAGATATGAAGCACCATTAATGGAGGTATTTAAAACATGTTAGAGATAATCTTACCAATTGCTTTTGTTATGATAGCCTTAGCTTTAGTTTTAACTATTTATAGACTATTTAAAGGTCCAACTCTAGCTGATAGAATTTTATCTTTAGATACTTTATATATAAATTCTATTGCACTTTTAGTTTTACTTAGTATTTATCTTGATAGTATCTTGTATTTTGAGGCTGCATTACTTATTGCTGTAATGGGATTTGTTGGAACTGTCGCACTTAGTAAGTATTTACTACGTGGCGATATTATGGAGTAGGAGAAAATTATGTTTGAGATTATATTATCAATATTTATTTTAATTGGTGCAGTGTTTACCTTAGTTGGTTCTATTGGACTTGTTAAATTACCAGATTTTTATACAAGACTTCATGCACCAACAAAAGCTACAACTTTAGGAGTTGGGGCTTTATTACTATCTTCTACAATATATTTTAGTACAACTACAGATGCACTTAGTTTACATGAAATTTTAGTTACTCTATTTTTATTTATAACTGCACCTATTAGTGCCCATCTTATGGCAAAAGCAGCAATTCATTTAGATAAAACTAAAAAGAACTCTTAAGAGTCTTAGTTTTATCTGTAACAAAATTGTAATTTTTGTGTAATTTTAATGAAACTTTAAGACATAGCATATTAAACTTAACATATAAAAATTACTTCAAGGGGTTAAATATGAAAAGACTAGCTAAATTATCTTTAATTGCAGTTGCAGGTTTAATGAGTACATCATTAAGTGCAGATACATTAGAAAATACTAAGAAACAAGGTTTCTTAAAATGTGGTGTTTCAACAGGTCTACCTGGATTTGCTGAAGTTGGTGAAGACAAGAAATGGAAAGGTTTAGATGTTGATACATGTAAAGCTGTTGCAGCTGCTGTATTAGGTGATGCATCTAAAGTTAAAATTGTTCCTTTAACTGCTAAAGAGAGATTTACAGCATTACAAAGTGGTGAAGTAGATTTACTTGCTAGAAACACAACTTGGACACAAACAAGAGATACTTCATTAGGACTTAACTTCGCTGGTGTAAACTACTACGATGGTCAAGGTTTCTTAGTTTCTAAAGACTTAGGTGTAAATAGTGCTACTGAATTAGATGGTGCAACTGTATGTATTACAGCTGGTACTACTACTGAGTTAAACTTATCAGATTACTTTAAAACAAAAGGTATGACTTATAGTCCAATTACATTTGATACAGCTGATCAAGTAACAAAAGGTTTTGAAGCTGGTAGATGTGACTTAATTACTTCTGATGCATCTCAATTATATGCTTTAAGAACTAAAACTGCTAATCCTGAAAAATACAAAGTATTACCAGAAATTATTTCAAAAGAGCCATTAGGACCTGTTGTAAGACAAGGTGATGATGTATGGTTTAATATTGCAAAATGGTCATTAAATGCTATGAAAACAGCAGAAGAATTTGGTGTAACTTCAGCTAATGCTGATGAAATGTTAAACTCTAAAAATCCTGAAATCAAAAGATTATTAGGAATTGATGGTAAATTAGGTGAAAACTTAAAACTAGATCCTAAATGGGCGTACAACATTGTTAAACAAGTTGGTAACTACGGTGAGTCATTTGATAGAAACGTAGGTAAAGGTTCTCCTCTTAAAATTGACAGAGGTGTAAATGCTCTATGGAGTAATGGTGGATTACAATACTCACCACCATTTAGATAATATAAAAACTTCAAACATAAGTTCAAGGCTTTCAGCCTTGAACACTTTTCAAAGGATATTACTTGTCACTATTTAGTAATCAAAAATTCAGAGGAATATTTTTTCAACTACTAACAACAATCGGCTTAGTTGCTTTTTTGTGGTATATTACTACAAATATGTTCACTAATATAGAACAAAGAGGCATAACAACTGGTTTTGATTTTTTCGATCAAGTTGCAGGATTTGGTATTGCTGAATCTGTAATTGAATACAACGATACAGACTCTACATATTTTGATGCGTTTCTTGTTGGTTTAGTTAATACACTATTCGTATCATTTGTTGGTATATTCTTCGCTTCAATTATTGGATTAATTGTAGGTGTAGCTAGACTATCTCACAACTTCATAATTTCAAAATTAGCATTAGGTTACATCGAATTATTTAGAAACATTCCTATCTTACTTCAAATCTTATTTTGGTACAATGTTGTTCTTGCAGCACTTCCAAAACCAAGACAAAGTATAGAGCTTGTAGAAGACTTCTTTTTAAATAACAGAGGTTTATATGTACCAAAACCTATTTATGAAAGTGGTTTTACATTTGTTGTTATAGCTTTTGTTGCTACTTGTGTTGGTATTTATTTACTTAAAAAGTGGGCTAGTAAAAGATTTGATGATACAGGAAAAGAATTTCCTGTTTTAAGTGTATCAATTGCAGCACTAATAGCTGTACCTTTACTTACATATTTTTTAGCAGGAAGTCCAGTAACTTTTGATTACCCTACATTAAAAGGTTTTAACTTCAGAGGTGGTATGACTTATTCTCCTGAGTTTTTAGCTTTAACATTTGCTTTAAGTATCTATACAGCTACATATATAGCAGAAGCTGTAAGAAGTGGTATTGAAGCTGTTGCAAAGGGACAAAAAGAAGCAGCTGCTTCTTTAGGATTAACTCCTTACCAATCATTAAAAATTGTTATTTTACCTCAAGCAATTAGAATAGCAATACCACCTATTATAAACCAGTATCTAAACCTAACAAAGAACTCCTCACTTGCAACTGCAATAGGATATCCTGAGTTAGTTACGATTTTTGCTGGTACTGTTTTAAATCAAACAGGTCAAGCTATTGAAATTGTTTTAGTTACTATGATGGTTTATTTAACAATAAGTTTAACAATATCAGTGTTATTAAACTTTGTTAACAACAAAATGCAAATAAAGGAGAGATAGATGGCAACTTATGAAATAAAAGAAGCTAAACCTGCTCCTAAGGACTTAAGTGGACCAATTAGATGGGTTAAAGAAAACCTTTTAGCTACTCCACTTGATATAGTTTTAACTATATTAGGATTAGCTGTTTTACTTATGATTATTCCACCATTTGTTCAATGGGCTATAATCGATGCAAACTTTGTAGGTACTACAAGAGAAGCATGTACAGACGGTGGCGCTTGTTGGGTATTTATTAAAGAAAAAATCACTCTATTTATTTATGGATTTTATCCTGAAAGTGAATACTGGAGAATAAACTTATCATTTGCATTATTTTTTGTATTTGGTGCTTTATTTAAATATTTTGGTCAAAGCTTTATTACTAAAATTGCTGTGTTTGCAGGATATCCTGTACTTGTATACTTTTTAGTAAGTGGTGGGTATTTTGGACTTGAAACTGTTACTACTGATAAATGGGGTGGATTAACACTTACATTAATCGTTGCAGCGGTTGGTATAGTTGCAGCCTTTCCCATAGGTATTGTTTTAGCATTTGGTAGACAATCTAAACTTCCTATTATTAAGAACTTAAGTATTGTTTATATTGAGTTTATTAGAGGTGTACCTTTAATTACAATTTTATTTATGGCTTCAGTAATTTTACCACTGTTTTTCCCTGAAGGAATGACATTTGATAAACTTCTAAGAGCTTTAATTGGTATTACATTATTCCAAGCTGCTTATATAGCAGAAGTTATAAGAGGTGGATTACAGGCTATTCCTAAAGGACAATATGAAGCAGCTGATTCATTAGGTTTATCATATTGGCAAAAAATGCTTTTAGTAATTTTACCACAAGCATTAAAAGTATCAATTCCAAACTTAGTTGGTGCTTCGATTTCATTATTTAAAGATACTACATTAGTATTAATTATTGGATTATTTGACCTTTTAGCAATGGTACATTTAACAGGTTCAGATGCAGCATGGCTTGGTTATGAAACAGAAGGATATGTGTTTGTTACATTTATATTCTGGATATTCTGTTTTTCATTATCAAAATATAGTAATATCTTAGAAAAAAGATACAACACAGATCACAGATAAATAGGAATTTTTATGGCAAAATCAGATGAAAATATAATTGAAATAAAAGATTTAAATAAATGGTACGGGGATTTCCACGTACTAAAAGATATTAATCTTAATATCAAAAAAGGTGAAATTCTTGTAGTTTGTGGACCATCTGGTAGTGGTAAATCTACAGTTACAAGATGTATGAACTATTTAGAAACTTTCCAAGAAGGAAGTATTAATGTAAATGGTACAGAATTAATGGATGATGTTAAGAAGATCAAACAAGTAAGAAGTGAAGTTGCTATGGTATTTCAACACTTTGAATTATTTCCACATTTAAGTATCTTAGATAACTTAATTTTAGCACCAACTCATGTACATCACCAACCAAAAAACGAAGCAATTGAAACTGCTATGAAGTATTTAGAAAGAGTAAATATTGCAGATCAAGCAGATAAATATCCAAACCAACTAAGTGGTGGACAAAAGCAAAGGGTTGCTATTGCAAGAGCTTTATGTGCTAATCCAAAAATTATGTTATTTGATGAACCAACAAGTGCACTTGACCCTGAAATGATTTCAGAGGTTTTAGATGTAATGGTTGAATTAGCAGGTGAAGATAAAACTATGGTATGTGTTACTCATGAAATGGGATTTGCTAAAAAAGTTGCTGATAGAGTAATCTTTATGGCAGATGGTCAAATCGTAGAAGAAAATACTCCTGATGAGTTTTTCAATAATCCACAAAGTGATAGGTTAAAACAGTTCTTAGAACAAATTCTTGATCACTAGTCAAATCATATGACTTTAATCTCTTCAATTAGTTTAGCATTGACTGTAATGGTCTTTGCTATAACTCCAGGTCCTGGAATATTTTTAACAATCTCAAAATCCTTATCAAGTGGTTTTAAAATCGCATCTATTGTTGTTTTTGGTTTATGTTTAGGTGATATTTTTTACTTATTATTTGCAATTTATGGGCTTAGTTTTGTGGTTGAACACATGGGTAGTTTTTTTCAAGTAATGAAAATAATTGGTGGCTCATATTTAATATATTTAGCATTTAAAATATGGAATTCATCAACTAAAGTAAATTTTAAATCACAAAAAGAAGAAAGTCTAAGTAAAAACTTTTTAACAGGACTTTTAGTTACCTCATCAAATCCTAAAGTTATATTCTTTTACTTAGGTTTTATCCCTGCATTTATGGATTTAACTATACTTACCACAAGTGATGTAATTATTGTATCAATTATAGTATTTGCAAGTTTAATGGTATCAGTTTTAGCTGTTGCATTAGCTGCACATAAAGCAAAGGAAATGTTTAAAAATCAAAATGCTGTTAGGATCTTAAATAGAATTTCTGCAACACTAATGTTTAGTGTTGGGATATTATTATACTTTAATTAGTAGTAAGAAAATAAATCTTACTACTGTATTTATCTTGCTATATTTATCTTGGAAATGAACAGTTATTTATATCAATACAAACACCATTTATATACTCAGGACAATCTGTAGCTAACCATACAATTGCTTTTGCTACTTCTTCTGGTTCTGCAAATCTACCTGTTGCTACTGTTTTTTTGAATTATAGTGTCCTTATATCTTATATTTGACACCTAAAATGTTATCTGAATATGTCTAAGATTATTTATACTCAAACAGATGAGGCACCTGCCTTAGCTACACAATCTTTT
>JBDNBT010000077.1:0-9130 GCA_039767755.1 Sulfurovum sp. | reverse complement strand
CAAATTAAACCTCTATCATTTAAAAGATCTTTGAATTTTATCATATCTTTTTCTTCAGGTCTTTGATAAGTAGTACCTGGGTATGGATTAAAGTAAATTAAATTTACTTTTGCATGGATTCCGTTTAATAAAGTTATTAATTTTCTGGCAGCTTCAATAGAGTCATTTTTACCTTTGATAACTAAATATTCAAACATAACTTTTTTTCTAGTATCAACAGGGAATGCTTTTACAGCTTCAATAATAGAAGCGATATTGTAAGCTTTGTTCATAGGAATTAATTCACTTCTTAATTCATCATCAACAGCGTGAAGAGATATAGCTAACTGAATACCTAAATCTTTCTCACCTAATTTCTTAATCTTCGTTGCAATTCCAGAAGTTGAAACAGTTTGTCTTCTTCTGTTTATAGCTAAACCTTGTTCATCAGAAAAAATAGTTACAGCTTTTGTAAAGTTTTCAAAGTTATCTAAAGGCTCACCCATTCCCATATAAACAATATTTAATGATTTGTTTTCAGGAATATTATTATCTCTTTTAATATTAACAATTTGTGCAATATACTCACCAACTGTTAAGTTTCTAACAAATCCACCCTTTGCAGTTAAACAAAAGGTACACCCTACTTTACAACCAACTTGAGATGAAATACAAACAGTGTATTGTTCACTTCTAATAATATTTCCATCTTCATCTTTTTTCTTTTTCTTCATTAAAAGTAGTACAGCTTCAACAGTATGATTGTCTCTTAATTTAAAAAGATACTTTATACTTCCATCACTACTTTGTTCTTTTTTAATAACTGTCATAATATCCATTGGATATTCATCTTGTAATTGTTCTTTTATTTCTTTTGGTACATTTAACATTTCATCATAAGATGTAACGTATTTGTTGTATAACCAATCGTAAATTTGCTTTGCTCTAAATGATGGTTTTAGTGTATTTTTTAACTCATCAAGTGTAAAATCATATATTGATGTCATTGTTTTCCTATTTTATAATCTGTTTTTCTATTAAATATTTTGTTAAAGTCTTTTTAGCTTTTTCATGGTTTGACAAAAAGTCTTCATGTGCATTTTCATTAGTATAATTTGTAACTATAAATATTCCAGCTACTGGGATTTCAAACTCTTTTGCAACTTGTAAAATAGAATAGAACTCCATATTTTCAATTCCCACACCATACTCATTAAAACCCTTTGATAAAGTTTCATTTGTTGATATATAATTTGAAGAGTTCACAATAGTGTCATTTCTTACAAATTTGTTTTCAGATTCTAAAACATTATCTAAAGGTGTGTATGCATCACCACTTAAAAAAGCCAATTCAATATTACTAGCTCTTTTTGATTCAACTATATCACCTACTTTAAACTCACCATACGAACCAGCACTTCCAATAAATAGTAAGTAATCAGGTTTATTAAATAAACACAGTCTAGTTAGATTAATAGATGTTTCAATTAATCCAACTCCTACAGGAGTAGCATATTTAAAAGTTTCATTATTCCCTGCGCATATAATCATTTACTCTCCAGTATATAGTTAACATTATAGTTAACATTTTTATTTATTTGTTCTAATTTTGGCATATTAGCAAAACTAGCTTTATTATTTGATACAGTATTCATTTGCAAGATGTATTAGATTCTAACTGGTATATTATTGTCTTTAAGATATCTTTTTAAATCCATAATATCAATTTCTTTAAAATGGAAAATAGATGCCGCTAAAGCAGCACTAGCACCATGTTCAAAAGCTTCTTTCATGTGATCCATAGTTCCAGCTCCACCTGAGGCAATAACAGGTATATCCAAACTATTTGAAATTTGTTCTGTAATATTTAACTCGAAACCTGTTTTAGCTCCATCTGTATCCATAGAAGTTAGCAATATTTCACCAGCACCTCTATCATAAACTTCTTTTGCCCACTTAACAGCATCAAGTCCAGTATCTTCTCTACCACCTTTTACAAATACATGATAAGAACCATCTTGAACTTTTTTCACATCAATAGCAACAACTATACATTGTGAACCAAATCTTTGTGAACTTTGATTAATTAAATCTGGATTAGAAACAGCAGAAGAGTTTATAGAAACCTTATCACAACCCACATTTAAAAGGTTGTAAATATCGTCTAATTTCCTGATTCCTCCACCAACTGTTAAAGGTATGAATACTTCTTTTGCAACTTGTTTAACAATATCAACTATTGTTCCTCTATTTTGATGACTAGCAGTAATATCTAAAAAAGTTATTTCATCGGCACCTTCGTTATTGTATCTCTTAGCTACTTCAACTGGATCACCAGCATCTCTAAGACCAACGAAGTTTACACCTTTTACAACCCTTCCGTTATCTACATCTAAGCATGGTATTATTCTTTTTGCAAAACTATCCAAATAAATTCCTTAATTATATATCTTAATATATTATCTAAATATAAGTTAAAAAAAGATAGAATATATCCTTAATGGAAAAAGTAATAGCTAAAAAGAAATATGGACAGAATTTTTTAAAAGATTCATCAGTACTAGATAAAATCATCCAATCGATGCCCCAGAACAGTAATCATGTCGTGGAAATTGGGCCTGGATTAGGTGATTTGACAAACAAATTAGTCAAGTACAAAGATACAACGGCTTATGAGGTTGATACCGATTTGATTGCAAATTTGCAATCAACATTTGCGAAGCAAATAGAGCAAAACAGATTAAAACTGATCCACACTGACGTTTTATCTGCATGGGATAAAAACCAAACATTGCATGATGGTAAATATGATTTAATTGCAAACTTACCATACTATATTGCTACAAACATTATATTAAGAGCTTTAGAAGACGAAAACTGTGAAAACATCATGGTTATGGTTCAAAAAGAAGTTGCTGTAAAATTTACTTCACAAGTAAATCAAAAAGAGTACTCTTCTTTAGGAATAATAGCTCAACTGCTTTCAAATGACAGGGGTATACATTTTGATGTTCCACCTGAAGCATTTGATCCTGCACCAAAAGTTATGTCTTCTATTTTCTATATCCGTAAAGATATGAGTAAAAGTATCGACAAAGGGTTAAAGGATTTTTTAAAGGCAAGTTTTATTCAACCAAGAAAAAAACTTTCAAAAAATCTTTCATCCGTTTGTAATAAAAATATTTTAATTGATATCTTTAACGAACTTAATATAAAAGAAAACTCGCGACCTCATGAAGTAAATGCATCTTTGTATAGCCAATTGTATACAAAGGTTAAAAATGGAAGAAGTTAAAGAAGTTACAACTGTAAGTGCTCCTGCTAAAACTGCAGAAACTACACAAGAAAAGACAACTGTTGGTTCAAAACCTGAATCAAAACAAAATGATGGTAAAAAACCACAAAACAATAAAAAGAAATTTAATAATAATAATAGAAAACCTAATGGTAGAAGACAACCACCTCCTGGTCCAAAACTACCTGCTACAATAGATGGTTTTATTACTGACTTAAAAAAAGTTTATGAATTAAATGAAAAAATCCATAAAGATAGATTAAATCCGCATTATAAATTAAATTTAAATACTAATGCAAAAATGAGAATCACACCACTTGGTGGATTAAATGAAATTGGTGGAAACATGATGGTGTGTGAAACTGAAAACTGCGCAATTATTATTGACGTTGGTATGAGTTTCCCTGATGATGATATGCATGGTGTTGATATTTTAATTCCTGATTTTTCATATATTAGAGAAATCAAAGATAAAATCGCTGGTATTGTTATTACTCACGGTCATGAAGATCATATTGGTGCTATGCCTTACTTATTTAAAGAAATGCAATTCCCTGTTTATGGAACATCATTACCATTAGAAATGATTGGTTCAAAATTTGATGAACATAAAATGAGAGAACACAGAAGATTATTTAGACCAATTCAAAAAAGAACTGCAATTAAAATTGGTGAATTTGAAGTTGAGTGGATGCACGTTACTCACTCAATTATTGATTCATCATGTATTGCTGTTACAACAGAAGCTGGAACATGGATTCATACAGGTGACTTTAAAATTGACCATACACCAGTTGATGGTTTCCCAACAGATTTACATAGATTAGCACATTATGGTGAAAAAGGTGTATTAGTTTTAACATCTGATTCAACTAACTCACACTCTCCAGGTTTTACTAAAACTGAAAAAACTGTATATCCTACATTTGAGAGAATATTTTCATCATCAACTAAAGGTAGAGTAATAATGTCTACATTTAGTTCTAATATCCACAGAGTTGCCCAAGCAATTGAAGTTGGATTAAAACATGGAAGAAAAATCTGTGTTATTGGTAGATCGATGGAGAAAAACTTAGACTTAGCAATGAGTTTAGGTTATATTAAATTCCCAAGAGATCAATTTATTGATGCACATGAAGTTAATAAATATGACGATAAAGAAGTATTAATTGTAACTACTGGTTCACAAGGTGAATCTATGTCTGCATTATATAGAATGGCTATTCATGAGCATAGACATATCAAAATCAAACCGACTGATCAAATTATTTTATCAGCTAAAGCAATTCCTGGTAATGAAGCTAGTGTATCTGGTATCATCAACCACTTATTAAAAGCTGGTGCAAAAGTTGCATATCAAGACTTTACAGATATTCACGTTTCAGGTCACGCTGCACAAGAAGAGCAAAAATTAATGTTAAGACTTGTTAAACCTAAATTCTTCTTACCTGTACATGGTGAGTATAATCACGCATTAAAACACGGAAGAACAGGTGTTGATTGTGGTGTATTAGAAAGAAATGTACATATTATGAGTGATGGTGAACAAGTTGAAGTTTGTCCTAAGTATGTTAAAAAAGTAAAATCAGTTAAAACAGGTAAGGTTTACATTGATAATCAACTTAACCATAAAATTGCAGATGATATCGTTATGGATAGACAAACAATGGCAAATGAAGGTGTTGTTATGTTAGTTGCTCAAATCAATGAAAATGATAGAACTTTAGCTGATAAACCTAAAGTAACTTCATTTGGATTAGTGCCACAAAATAAGGATAAATTCTTCTCTAAAGAAATTGAAGATTTATTAGCAATATTCCTTACAAATGCAAAACCAGGTATTTTCAAAAACACTAGATTATTTGAAGATGAAATCAGAAAAGTTGTTAGAAAACACTGTTTTAGAAAATATAAAAAATACCCAATGATTGTACCAACTGTTTTTGTTCAATAATTTAAAATTATCTAATTTAAGGAGCCAATATGGACTTTAAACAAATAGTAAGTGATGTTTTACTTCTTGAAAGTGAAGAACTTAGAAAAGCATCACAGTCAATATCTTTTGATATTGACAAGGCTGTTGAGCTTATTTCTAACGCTACAGGTAAACTTATAATTACAGGTGTTGGAAAATCAGGTCTAGTTGGTTCTAAAATTGCTGCAACATTAGCAAGTACTGGAACAAGTTCATTTTTCTTACATCCTACAGAAGCTATGCATGGTGACTTAGGAATGATAAGTAAAGGTGATATTGTTTTAGGTATCTCTTATAGTGGTGAAAGTGAAGAACTTATTCAGATTTTACCCCATCTAAAAAGATTTAACATCCCTTTAATTGCAATGGCAAGAAATCCTAAATCTACTTTAGCATCATATTCTGATATCTTTATAAATATTAGCGTTGAAAAAGAGGCATGTCCTTTAGATGCTGCACCAACTTCTTCTACTACATTAACTATGGCTATGGGTGATGCTTTAGCTGTTTGTTTAATGAAGAAAAAAGATTTTAAGAAAGAAGATTTTGCATCTTTCCATCCTGGTGGAAGTCTAGGAAAAAAACTATTTGTAAAAGTTGATGATTTATTAAAAAAAGAAAATTTACCAATTGTTTCACGTGAAACAATTTTAAAAGATGCCATTATTACAATGTCAGAAGGTAGACTAGGAAATGTAATAATCTTAGATGATGACAAAAAAATAATAGGTTTATTAAGTGATGGGGATTTAAGAAGAGCTTTAATGACTGACAAGTTTGATATAAACTGTAAAGTTGAAGAAGTTGCAACATTAAATCCAAAAACAATCAATAATAAAAATCTTCTTGCAAGTGATGCATTAAAAGTAATTGAAGACTTTAAAATTCAATTGCTAATAGTATCAGATGATGAGAACAAACTAGTTGGATTATTACATATCCACGATCTAATACAAGCTGGAATAAAATAAATGAAAAGAAACGATGAAATTCAAGAAGAATATGACATATTAAGACTTAATAAGTTCATTTCACACAATACAAAGTACTCAAGAAGAGAAGCAGATAAGTTAATAGAAGAAGGTAAAGTTAAAATCAATAACAAGCCAGTAACTAACTTAGCAACAAAAGTTAAAACAACAGATAAAGTAAGTATCAGTAACGTTTTAATTAAATATGAAAGAAATAAAATCATTACAGTTGTTTCATATAATAAACCTAAAGGTGAGATTGTTTCTAAAAATGATCCCCAAGGAAGAAAGACTATATTTGATTCATTAGGAAGCAAATTTAAGCACTTTATGCCAATAGGTAGACTTGACTATGCATCTGAAGGTTTATTACTTTTAACAGACTCTGTTGATGTTATGAATAAGTTAGCAAACTCTGATTTAGAAAGATTATATAAACTTAAAGTAGATGGTCCTATTACTCCTAAAATTGAAGAAGCAATGAAGAATGGTTTAGATTTAGAAGATGCAAGAGCCGGTGGTCATGAAAAAAGTAAGATTATCTCTATGAAATTTGCACCATTTTTAGCATATGACATTCAAACTAATGGAGAGAAATTCTCTAAAATAAAAGTTTCAATTATTGAAGGTAAAAATAGAGAACTAAGAAGATTCTTTGCACACTTTGGACTTGAAATATTAGACTTAAAAAGATTAGAATATGGTGGAATATCATTAAATAACTTACCAACAGGAAAATCAAGATACTTAACAAAAGAAGAATATAGAGATCTAAGATACTATATTAATCACAAAGTTAATGACTGATTTATCAAACAAATATAGACCAAAGAATTTAGAACAATTCATTGGTCAATCCCACATCATATCAAAAGAAAAATCCCTCTACAAACTTATCAAAAAAAAAGAAATTCCCCACCTGTTCTTTTATGGAAAACCTGGAACTGGTAAAACAACACTTGCTAAAATCATCGCAAAAGAATTAGATACAGATTACTACTACTTTAATGCTACATCTATAAAAGTAGAAGACTTAAGAAAAGTTTTTGATAGATATAAAAACGCTTTAATAAAGCCAATCATATTTATAGATGAAGTACATAGACTTTCAAAAAATCAACAAGAAGTTTTATTACCTGTAATGGAAAACTATGATGCAAATATAATTGGTGCAAGTACAGAAAATCCATTTTTTACATTAACAAATGCAATAAGATCAAGAAGTTTTTTATATAAATTTGAAAGTTTTACGAATAAAGAACTAGAAAATATTCTTGATGTAGTTCTTAAAGATGAAGAAATACTTTTGAGTAAAGATGCACAAGAATATCTTATAAATAGTAGTGGTGGTGATGCTAGAGCTATGTTAACACTATTAAATTTTGCATATAAAGTGAATAAAGAAATTGATATATCTGTATTAAAAGAACTTAGAAATGAAGCAATAGTTGATGGTGTATCTTCAAGCGATACACACTATGATATTGCCAGTGCAATGATAAAGTCAATAAGAGGTAGTGATATTGATGCATCATTATATTACTTAGCAAGACTTATAGTTGGTGGAGAAAATGTAGATTTCATTACAAGAAGATTGGTAATATTAGCAAGTGAAGATATAGGTAATGCTAATCCAAATGCTTTAACTATGGCTGTTAATACTATGCAATCGTGTAATAAAATTGGATACCCTGAAGCTAGAATAATATTATCTCAATGTGTAGTTTATTTGGCTTCATGTCCAAAATCAAATAGTTCATATAAAGCTATAAATAAAGTTATTAATGAAATAAAAGATGGTAATATATTAAATATACCATCACATATTGATTCAGTACATAATGGGTATTTATATCCACATGATTACAATGGTTACGTAAAACAACAATACCTAGAAAAAGATATAGAAGTATATAAAACAAATCAAGTTGCTTATGAAAAAACATTAAATGATTGGATTAAAAAAATCAAAGGAGAAGTTTAATTATGGAATATTACACATGGATACTTACATTTCATATTGTATCAGTTTTATCATGGATGGCTATGCTGTTTTATCTACCAAGATTATATGTGTACCACGTAGAAAATAGTGAAAAGAAAGAATTCTTAGAAGTGGTAAAGATACAAGAATTTAAGATATATAAATACATTGGTATGCCAGCTATGTGGGCAACAATTATTAGTGGTGCAATAATGATATCATTTAATCCATCTTTGATCACTGAGCCTTCTATAAACTATTGGATGCATGCTAAATTAACAGTACTTGTATTTTTAATAGCTTATTCTTTTTCACTTGAATACTACAGAAAACAATTAGCAAACAATACATGCAAAAGAAGTGGTAAATTTTTTAGAATGTATAATGAAGTACCAACTATACTTGCCATATTAGTCGTAACTTTTGTTATAGTTAAAGAAGTATCAATAATTTTTATATTACTTATGTTGGCATTATTTGCCTTTATTTCATATATGATATTTAAACCAAAAAAAGAGAAATAATGAACTTTGAAAAATACTATGTACTAGATACAAATATAATACTTGAAGATGCAACTAATATCTTCAAGTTAAGCGATGATGGAAAGAATCTAATTGTTTTACCTGAAACTGTGTTAGATGAAATAGATAGTAAGAAAAGTGGATTTGATGAAATAAACTTTCAAGCAAGACAGTTTGCAAGAACATTAGAAAACTCTGAAATTCTTGAAACAAAGAATGAAAATGACTATAGTTTTGTGAGAGTAAAGATAGTATCAGATACAACAACTTATATAGATATAGTATCATCAAAAAACTATAAAATTAGTGAAAAAAACGTATCACTTAATATCTTAAATGATAGAAAAATACTTCAGATAACTGAATATTTAAATAACTATTACAACAAGCAAGTAGAGTTTT
>JBDNBT010000076.1:0-5615 GCA_039767755.1 Sulfurovum sp. | reverse complement strand
ATTCTCTTCATTATTTTGAGACATTATAATTCCATTCTTCTATTGGTTTAAATTGATCGTTTGATTTATTATATACATCTATATTACCAGTTTCAATATCATAATACCATCCATGTATTTGAATATTGTCTGATTTTATTTTTTTTGCAATTTCAGGGTAAGTTAAAAGATTATCAAGTTGGTGTCTTATTGAATTTCTTTCAGTGGCTCTGTACATCTCTTCTTTTGTGTTAAATTTATTATTAGCCAAAGTTCTTTCTTTTGCTTTTGCACCAAGTTTTAGCCATGTTTTTAAGTGAACTAAGCACTCTTCATTTGGTATTTCTTCATATAAACTTTTACACGCACCACAATGTGAATGCCCACAAACAATAATATGATGTACATTTAAAACAGATACAGCAAATTGTATAGCAGCAGCCGTTCCGTGAAAATCTTCATCATGTTTATATGGTGGTATAAAGTTTCCAACATTTCTTAAGATAAACATATCACCAGGTTTTGTTCCTAGCATTAAATCAGGAGTAACTCTACTATCAGAACACCCTACAAATAAAACATCAGGTTTTTGACCCTCTTTAACAAGTCTTTTTAAATCTTCTTTAAAATTCTCACTTTGATTTTCTTTGAAATCTTGGTGACCTTTAATTAAATTATTTATTATCATTTCTCTTCTTGTATGTATTTTTTTAGAGTTTTACAAACATCTTTTAGTTGTTTGTTTGAAACATCAATTTTTGCTATTAGTCGTATAATGGCCACTTTTACAGTTGGTTGCCTAATGGCTCCTACAATATAACCTTTAGATGATAGCTCTTTTTGTATTTCTTTTACTTTCTTATTATCGCCTATTTTAATAGGAATAATTAAGCTTTTAGCATCAATATCTAAGATCTCTTTTATGATTTGAAGTTTTTTATTAACTTGTTTTTTTAGAGCTTTTTTATTTTTAATAATATATTTCAAACTCTCATACCCTAAAGTTATATCAAAATTTGATGGAGCAGTTGAGTATATAATAGGTTTAGCTCTGTTTGTTAGGTATTGAATTATCTCTTTACTTGCTAAAATATAGGCACCATATGATCCATATGCTTTACCTAAGGTACCCATTTTTATATGATTTGCTTGTATTTTAATATTATAATAATCATATATACCCAATAGATTTTTTCCAATTATCCCTGAACTATGTGCCTCATCAACAACTAATAAGCAATTGTCATTTTGTGCAAGAGTGAATATCTCTTTAGGTGCTAAGTCACCTTCCATAGAATATACACCTTCAATAGCGATAATATTTCTACCTTTTCTAGTGTTTTGAGTGATTTTTTCTTGTAAGTCAATGTGATCGTTGTGTTTAAATACTACAACTTGTTCTGCTCTTAAAAGCTTAGTTGCCAATATTCCACTTGCATGGTAATCTTCATCAATAAACAAAGTGTCATTATTTCTAACTAGTGCTTCTATTAAAGAGATGTTTGCTAAAAAGCCAGACCCAACGCAAATTCCTGCTTCAAATCCATTTGTAGATGCTAGTTTATCTTCAAACTTTTTATGTATTTTAGAATAGCCGTTTACAAGCATAGATGCTTTTGGAGAATGTGATTTATTTTTAAGTAACGAATTGTAACTTTTTTTTAAAAGCTTTTTCTTTGATCCTAAACCTAAATAATCGTTTGAAGCAAGGTCAATTAGGGATTCATCAAAGATGTCTCGTGTTCTAAAACGGTTTGATTTTATTATAGACTGAAGCTCTTTTGAGTACAATTTATCCTCCATATAGTTTATGGATTTTAACCAATAATTACTAATAAACTGTTAAATTTATTTATTTGCTAGTTTATTGCTATTAATGATAGTTATAATCATTTTACTAATTTATTATACGCAGTCACAAAATAATTAAAAGGAAAGTAATAAGGCCATTACTTTCCTTTTTTAATATCTAATTTACACTATAATTCCTACATTAAAATCTAAGGTCTATTTTGAACAATACTTTATTTAATAAAAATTCTAATACAAGTGTTATTATTGCAGGAATTCTAAGCCTATTTATAGGTGTTGGAGTTGCTAGATTTTCATATACTTCATTACTTCCATATATGTTAGAAGATGGTACATTAAGTCTTAATTTTTCAGGAGTTTTAGCTTCATTAAATTATGTTGGATATTTATCAGGAGCCATATTAGCTATCTTTATAAAAGACTTTAATCTAAAAATAAAACTCTTTAGAATTGGATTGTTTTTATGTGTAATTACTACTTTAATATTAGGTATTACAACAAATGAAATCCTGTGGTTAATTTCAAGAATAGTAGCAGGATTTGGCTCTGCTATGCTTTTAGTTGTTGGTGCAGCTATTGTTATGATGAGATTGAATTTTGACGATAAAACAAAGGCTATGGGTATATATTTTTCAGGTATTGGTATAGCTTTAAGTAGTAGTGATTTGATTTCAAGGTATGTACTTAGTTTTGCAACTTGGGAAGCCTCATGGATAGCCTTAACATTAATTGGGGCATTTGTTTTAGCTCAACCATATTATGTACTAAGTATAGATAAAAACTACACTAAACCAAGTGGAAAACAAACACTTGATAAATCTGTTTTTACTCCCTTTGTTTTTATACTTATTTTTGCATATTTTACAGAAGGTGTGGGCTTTGTAATACAAGGTACATTTTTACCAACTATTATAAAAAGTTTAGATGGACTTGAAAATATCTCAGGATTGACATGGCTCTTAGTTGGACTTGCTGGAATACCTGCAAGTATCATTTGGATGAGAATGGCATATAAACATGGAAGTGTAAATATGATTATAATTGCTATGCTTATACAAGTAGTTGGAATTATGATTCCCACATTAACTTCAAATGTATATTTAAATCTTTTTTGTGGTGTTTTATATGGAGTTACTTTTGTGGGATTAGTTGCTTTATTTATGAATTTAGGTGGTAAATTAGCTGGGTCTCATCCTGTTATGCTAATGGGTGCTTTAACTACTGCTTATGGAATAGGGCAAGTTACAGCTCCTTTGTATGCTGTAGAACTAACTACCATTACAGGAAACTATGATCTTGCTTTATATGTAACTGCTATTATAGTTTTAATTGGAGCTATAACATTAATGGTGTCTAAAAAGTTTTTAAATATAAACTACTAAATATAAACAACTAAAAATAGGGTCTTAAGTCTTTAAGCTTTTGTCCACAAGTAATTTTGCTATTTCTTTGTGGGCATGGACAAAGCTATTGATTTTTAAGTTTTTAAATTCTGTAGCCTCTTCAATTGAATCAACTTTCATAACTATTGATACATCATTTTTAAAGTTTAAAAGACTTTCACATATACGAAGTTTTGTATTTAAATCACTTAGAGTAACTATTATATTTTTAGCTTCATCAACTTTAAGTGACTCCATAACAGGAAGTTTTTCAAGGTGACCAAAGTATGCTTTATAACCTTTTTTTCTAGCACTTATTACATGCTTTAGATTATCACTAATTATAACAAAAGGCTTATTTTTATCTTTTAATTGTGAAGCTACTCTTCTACCTAAAATAGAGTATCCACAAATAATAGTGTTGTCTTTATTTTTAATTGGTGTAATTTTATCAGATTCATAAAACTCAACTACAAAAAGTGAAGCTATTTTATAGATATTATTTACTATAAATGGTGTTATTATCATTGAAATTACGGTAATTAAGATTAGAAATTTACTTAAATTTTCATCTAAAATACCATTTGAACTAGCAAGTGCAAAAACAGCAAATGAAAACTCACCAACTTGAGATAGTGCAACTGCTGCTTTTATAGAGTCACTTCTGTTGGATTTTCTTCTTATGATTAAGTATATAATCAAACTTTTTAATATTAAAATACCAGCAAAGATTAAAACTATGTAATGGATGTTTGAAAATAAAAAGCCAATGTCTATTTTAGTACCAACTGTGAAGAAGAACGTACCTAAAAGCAAATCTTTATAAGAAGCAATATCAGCTTCAACTTTTAAATGAAACTTTGACTCAGCTATAATCATACCTGCAATAAACGCACCCAATGAATAAGTAAAACCTAATTCATGGGCCATAATAGAAGCCCCGATAACTATACTTAAAACAGAAGCTAAAAACAGTTCTTCAAGTTTTGTATTACTTGAAAATCTTAGCATCCATTCTGTAATCTTTTTCCCAACTGTAAACATAAAAACTATAATAATAGCAGCAGAAACTAAAGTCTTAAGTAGTACTTCTTGTAAATCTAAAGTATCATTTGATAAAAAAGAAATAAGCAATAATATAGGAATTACAGCTAAGTCTTGAAAGATCAATATAGCAGTTGATTTCTCCCCATAAGGTGTATAAATATCCTTTGATTGCTTTAAATAAGTAAGAACAATAGCAGTTGATGATAGGGCAAATGCTAAGGATAAAATTATACTTGAAACCGTATCAATAGAAAACACAAATTTAGAAATAATAAAAATAGATAAAGCACTAAGTCCCACTTGCATAGATCCATTTAAAAGTAGGAGTTCTTTCATCTTTTTTAGTTTATCAAAGGACATTTCAAGTCCTATTGTAAACATTAAAAAGACTATACCAAACTCAGCAATTAACTCTAAAGAGTGCATATCTTCTTGTTCATTTAGATTAAAAATATTTGCTATTATCAATCCTGTTAGTATGTATCCAATTATATGTGAAACAGAAAATTTATTTAATATGATGTTTATTATAGCTGATAGGGCTAGTGATAAAAATAGTATGAGTATTATTGATTCCATTGGGCTATTTTATCTAAAAAGGTGGAGTTTAATTTTTATATAGTTGTATAAAAATTATGCTAAATTAAAACTTATTATAAAGTGATATTCTCTAAATACTCTATATTTTCAGGGGTTACTATAACCACATCAATACAATATGCACTGTTTATATTTTTTGTTTGAATAAAGTAGTCTATACTTCTTTTTAGTTTTGATAATTTTGATGGAGTGATATTATTTACAGCTGTTTCATAATCATTTGCTGATTTTACTTCAATAAAATGATAGGTTCTATTTTTTGAAGCAATTATGTCAATTTCTCCAAGCTTTTTAGCATAGAAATTTGTTTCAATTATTGTGTAGTTGTTTTCTTCTAAAAAAGAGATAGCCCTTTTTTCGGCTAAATCTCCTTTTTGTTTTGTTGTGGTCATATTAAAAATTTACAAGTGTTATGAAATAAATCATCCACCACCAACAAATTGAAGTAATTCAATCTTATCATTGTCTTTTGGTGTAAATGTAGACCAATTGTCTTTTTTTACTATTTCCATATTTACAGCAGCTGCCATAACCTTGTCTTCTATTTCTAATTCAATAATAATATCTTTTAGGCTAGATTCATTTTCAAATGATTTTTCTTGACCATTTACAATTAATTCCATTTAAAAACCTTTTTGTTTTGATTATACATTATAGTTTTAGTTTATATATTAAAAGTAGGATATTTTCTATCTTAAATTTAAAAATGGAACGAAAATAAACTTTAGTCTATTTGTTAAGTTTATATAAATGCTAAAACACAAAATACAACAGCTATAACTGCTATTTCAATTT